>JAZKYG010000170.1:0-10828 GCA_045612025.1 Bacteroidales bacterium | reverse complement strand
CCGAGCGTCTCGCCTGGATAGACGTCGAAACTGACATCATCAACGGATTTTATGTAATTGTAAGTACGACCAAAGACGCCTTTACGAAGCGGATACCAAGTCTTGAGATTCTCAACTTTTAAGATAGGTTCCTGAGAATATAAAAGTTCGTGTTGCTTTTGTCTTACATCGTCAGTGATAAGCAATTCGTCCTTCACCTGCTCATTGTCGCACCATTTGCCATCAAGGAATTCCTTCACGATTGGGAGTCGTTCCAGACGATAATCGAGCGGCGGACGACAAGCAATCAAACCTTTTGTATAAGGATGCTGAGGATTATGTAAAATATCGTGAGTTGTGCCTCTTTCCACGATGACGCCTTTGTTCATAACGATGACATCATCAGCTATTTCAGAAACCACGCCGAGGTCGTGAGTGATGAATACCATTCCCATTCCGTTCTCTCGCTGCAATTCCTTAAGAAGTTTTAAGATTTCTTTCTGCACAGTCACGTCGAGAGCCGTTGTAGGCTCATCAGCGATAAGCACCTTTGGATTGGAAATGAGAGCCATCGCTATCATCACTCTCTGCTTCTGACCGCCAGAAAGCTCATGAGGATATTTATCAAAGATTATCTCCGGATTAGGAAGCTTTACCTTTTCGAAAAGCTCAAGAACCTTATCTTTTAGAACTTCAGAATTCTTGAAGTTTAGAACTTTAGAATTTTCTAGAGTTCTAGAGTTTTCAAGTTCTAGATTTCTACATGCTTCCATCACTTGGAATCCACATTTATAAACGGGATTGAGAGATGTCATCGGTTCTTGGAAAATCATCGCGATTTGTTTGCCGCGGACTTCCGACATCTGATCATCGCCATAATGGGAAATGTCTTTATCTTCCAATAAAATAGAATCTGCTTTAATCTTGGATTTACGCTTGTCTAGCAGCTGCATCACAGCGAGATTACTGACAGATTTACCCGAGCCCGACTCACCGACGATACCGAGAGTCTTGCCCTCAAACACTTCAAAGTCGATACCATGCACAGCTTCCTGCCACTGACCATCACGGCAGAAAGAAATTCTGAGGTTATTGACTTTTAAAAGTGATTTCATTTGATAAAGTTGAGAGTTTATAGTGTATAGTTTATAGCAGTTTTAAAGAATATAGTTTAGAGTGGTTAGTGTATTTTAAGGTTTACAAAAATAGAAAAAAAAGTTCAAAGTTCTTAGTTCAACAACCTTAGTTCAAAATCAATTATACATTATGAATTGTGAATTATGCATTAATACTTTATCTTTGCCCAATAATCTCATTCTATGAAAAACTTCCTCGAATTATTAAAAAGCAGACGTACATGCCGTCGTTTCACCAACGAATCAGTCAGTAAAGAATCAATAGAATATATCTTAGAAGCAGCGCGTTTGTCGCCATCCGGACATCGCATCAGACCTTGGGATTTCATCGTCGTGGAAGATAAAGAGGCACTCAAAGCATTGTCCGTCAGCAAGGCATCAGGAGCTGCTCTCATCGAAGGCGCTGCTGTCGCTATCGTAGTCGCCGCCGACATCACAAAGACCGACGTCTGGGTTGAAGACTGCTCCATCGCGACAATCATCATGCAGCTCGCAGCGGAAGAACTCGGTCTCGGCAGCTGCTGGGTACAGATCAGAATGCGTAAAGACGCTGAAGGCAAGGACGCCACCGACAACGTAAAGAGAATCCTCAACCTCCCAGAAAACTATTCAGTATTGTCAATAGTCGCGATAGGACACAAAGCAGAACTCTAGAACTCTAGAATTTTAAAACTTTAGAATTATACAAATTTTCTAGAGTTCTAGTATTCTAAATTTCTAAGATTCTACGAAGTGCAGGCTGCTGTCGCCACACTGATTTTTATATTCTCGATTTTCGATAATGTTCTTCCTGCTGCCAACAATGTCGCTCCAGTAGTAAGAACATCGTCGATTAAGAGAATCTGCTTTCCTCTAAGTCGCTCCTGATTTTTCACATCGAAGATATCTTTAACATTATCCCAGCGTTCTTCTCGCGATTTCTTAGTCTGCGTTGAAGTAAACACCTTTCTATAAAGGCAGTCGTTCATTATCGGAATCGCCGTCTTGTCCTCCACGCCTTGCGCAATGACGTAACTCTGGTTATATCCACGCAGATGTTCTTTCTTTGGATGAAGAGGAATCGGGATGATATAATCAATGCCTTGAAACAAAGCAGCGTCTTTTATGCTTTCGCCAATCTGTTGTCCCAGAAAAAATCCAGCGTCTTTATTTCCCTCATATTTCAACTGATGAAGCAGGTGCTGTACCTTACCTGTCTTGCTGAAGAAAAACTCAGCCGTCACAGCATGGAAATCGACTTGTCCATAAAACATCTGCGCTAAAGGATTATCGGCGGTTTTCTCATATTCAGTCTTAGGAAGAAGATAACGACAAGAAAGGCATACGGATTCCTCGTTACGAAGCAGAAGATTGCCGCAAGCAGAACACACTTCTGGATAGAATAAATTGATAAGATGGTTTAAAAATTTCAGTTTCATTTTGGTTTGATTAAAGTCAACAGACTACGGACAACGGTCAACAGACTTTGTCCATAGGTTGGCATGCTTGTGTATCTATTGCAAAATTATGGGAAAAAGAATTACGCCTGACGTTTTTAACATTTTTTAACACAAACGTTAATTTATGTTAATTTCATAAAAACACAACGTATATAAACAAAAAAGGACGCCATAATGACGTCCCTTAGTTTGAGGTACCAGACGGAGTCGAACCGCCGTACAAGGTTTTGCAGACCTCTGCCTAGCCACTCGGCCATGATACCTTCTGTTTGAGAGTGCAAAGATACAACTTTTTTTTAATGTACAAACATTATTTTCAAAAAAAAGTTTTAAGACTGGTTTAAGGTTTATAGCTTAAAGTTTAAGGCGGTTTATAGTGTATTTAAAACCATAGTCTTTAGTCATTTGTCTTTAGCCCTTAACCTTTCTAGTTCATTGTTAATTCCAAAGCCACAAACGCCATTTTTCCGCCTAACGGAGGATTCATTTTTCTGACTTTTAATTGTGCATCTTTAACATCTGGGAATCTCTCTTTTATAGTATTCAAGATACGTCTTCCAACATGTTCCAACAATTTGGAAGGAATCATCATCTGTTCTTTAACGACTTGATATACTGCCGAATAATCCACAGTGTCGTCGAGTTCATCCGACAATTCTGCTTTACTTGTATCGACATCCATTGTCAAGTCAAGACTGAACCAAGTGCCTATCTTCTGTTCCTCTTCAAAGTGACCATGATAGGCGTAGAATTCCATATTTTCTATTGTGATGAGCGACATTTTTCCTAGTTTAAAGTTTAAGGTTTAAAGTTTAAGGTTCAAATTTCTTTAAACCCTAATCCTTAAACCTTAATCCAAAATTTATCCAAAAACTTCCAATCCTTTTTCTATTCTCTTAACAGCTTCTTCTTTGCCGACGAGTTCGAGTATTTCGTGGATGTGTGGTCCTTTACCGGCACCGACGAGCATCAAACGCAAGCCGTTCATGACTAATCCCATTCCGAGTTCGTTTGATGTAATCCATTCGTTGAGCACCTTTTCTATATTTTCAGCTGAGAAGTCTTCGATGCTATTGATGAGTTCTTTTGCTCTTATCATCAATTCTGCTGAATTTTCTTTCCAGCGTTTCTTTACTGTCACCTCATCGTAAGTTGTTGGAGCTTCAAAGAAGAAGAAGCTTTGATCCCATAATTCTTTTACGAAGTTGACGCGGTCTTTCACCAAACCAGCAACCTTAACCACGTAATCTCTATCTGCTTTGATGCCTTTTTCTTCTTCAAGCCATTGGAGATATTCTTCACCGACTTCTTCCTTATCTTTCTTCAAAAGATATTCGTGATTAAACCATTTTGTCTTATCTACATTGAAACGTGCGCCAGATTTTGTGCAGTGTTCAAATGAGAAAGCTTCAATAAGTTCTTCCATTGAGAAGATTTCTTGTTCTGTTCCTGGATTCCAGCCAAGGAGAGCCAACATATTGATGAAAGCTTCTGAGTAATATCCTGATTCTTTGTAACCAGAAGAAACCTCTCCGCTCTTAGGATCAACCCAACGAAGTGGGAAGACAGGGAAACCGAGACGGTCGCCATCGCGTTTGCTGAGTTTGCCGTTGCCATCAGGTTTCAACAATAATGGAAGGTGTGCGAATTCTGGAGCTTCCCAACCGAATGCTTGATATAAGAGAACGTGCAATGGCATTGAAGGCAACCATTCTTCACCACGGATAACGTGAGAAATCTTCATCAAATGGTCGTCGACGATGTTTGCCAAGTGATATGTTGGCATTCCGTCTGACTTAAACAAGTCTTTATCGTCTAATGTATTTGTGTTGACTTTGATATCGCCGCGGATGATGTCGTGCATTCTTACTTCATAATTTTCAGGCATCTTGAAACGCACTGTGTAAGGAATGCCGTCATTGATCATCTTTTCAACTTCCTCTGCAGCAATTGTCAAAGAGTTGCGTAATGTCTTACGGCTTTCTGCATTATAAATGAATGTCTTTTTCTGTGCTTCAGCTTCTGCGCGATATTTATCCAGTTCTTCTGCTGTATCGAAAGCATAATAAGCAAAACCTTTTTCAATAAGTTCGTCGCTGTATTGTTTGTATAAAGGCTTGCGGTCACTTTGTCTGTAAGGACCATATTCACCGCCAACGATGTCGCTTTCATCGAATTTGATTCCGCACCAATCGAGTGATTTTACGATATATTCTTCTGCACCTGGAACGAAACGAGTTTGGTCGGTATCTTCAATACGAAGAATCATTTTACCGCCGTTCTTCTTGGCAAAGAGATAGTTATATAAAGCTGTCCTGACGCCGCCGATATGAAGCGGACCTGTTGGACTTGGAGCAAAACGTACACGTACTTCTTTCATATAATAAATTTATTTTTTGCAAAAATAAGAATTATTTACTTACAAATCCCGCCTCAATTACACATTCCTAAGCCCTAATTTTCAATTAAAAAAACTGTCGTCTGTTGTCTGTTGTCTGTTGACTTTTAATTATATTTGCAGATTATTAATTTAGGTATAATGTTGTCTGACGGAAAAATATCACATAATCGCATCTTGATTGAGAAGATAGAATCTTTCATAAAGAAATTCTATCTCAACAGACTCATTCAAGGAACACTGATAGGTTCTGTCATACTCATTTTATTCTTCTTGATTTTCAACGGAATAGAATACATCTCCTGGTTTCCAGGAAAAACAAGGCTGGTACTCTTCATAACATTACTCGCTATATTCGCTATCATAGCTGTCTTTTACTTCATCATTCCTTGCATAAATCTGATTCGTTTCAGAAAAAAAATGTCAGACAAAGAAGCTGCCGTCTTGATTGGAAAATTTTTCCCTGAGATAAAAGACAAACTTCTTAACACACTTCAGCTTAGTGATGAGATAAGCGACAATCAGGACAACGAATTGCTTATCGCCACGATAGAACAAAGAACGCAAAACCTCCAGACCTTCGACTTCAGCGAAGCAGTAAACCTTAAAGGCAATTATAAATATCTGAAAATATTCGGAATATCATTCATAATCTTAATCGCGCTAATTTTATTCTTCCCTGACTTCTCACAAAAACCTGTCGAAAGAATCATCAACTACGACAAATTTTACGAAAAGCCACTTCCTTTCCAAGTAAGACTTCAAACCGAAGAGATGGAAGTCACACAAGGCGACGACCTGGAATTTAGGATTTACGTAAGCGGCGATAAAATACCAGAAGCGTTTTATGTCAACACTTCCGTCGGAACACGCATGATGTCAAAAACATCAACAAATGAATTTCATTACATTTTCAACAATATTTATCAATCGGAGACTTTCCAGATCAAAGGCGGAGATTATACAAGTCCGGAGATTAAGATTATCGTCAACCCATCTCCTACCCTTTTATACTACGAGACAGAACTCGCTTTCCCCAAATATATTAACAGAAAGAACGAGACCTTGTCTGGCAAGACCCGCATCATGGTACCGCAAGGCACAGAAGTGAAATTCATCTTCCATACCAAAGATGTCACAGAAATGAATATCCTCCACGATTCCACAAATCACGCACTGAAATCAGAGGATAACAATTACGTTTATAACTTCAAAGCCTTACAGACTTCAAAATTTTATGTAAATATTTCAAATGAATGGAGCGAAAGCAACAACCCTATCCCTTTTACGGTTGAGGTTATTCCTGACGCATATCCTGAGATTCAGGTCCAGGCTTTCAACGAAAACTTTTCAAAACAGACATATTATTCAGGATTGATTGCCGACGATTACGGTTTCACCAAACTCCTTTATCATTTTGAAGTCGAGAACAAACCTAATCAGTCTTTTGCGAGACGTATCGACATAAACAAAAAAGAAACTCGCACTTCATTCTATTATAGCGTTGACTTAGACACTCTCACAATATTCCCTGACGATGAAATCAAATCTTATTTTGAGATTTGGGACAACGATGGAATAAACGGTGCCAAGTCAAGACGTTCAGAACTGTTCCATATCAGCATCCCAACTCGCGAAACACTTGACTCTATTGCTGACGCTTCTGAAGAAAACATCATATCCAGTTTGGATGAAAAGACGAACAACCTAGAGCAACTTCGCAAAGACATTGACGAGATGATAAAAGATCTTATGGCGAAGAAAGAACTCGACTGGACCGACAAGGAGAAAATAAAAGAACTTCTTGAGAAAGAAAAGGAGATACAAGAAGAATGGAAGAAAATCCAGGAAGAGCAGAATGAGCTTCAGGATTTCATGAAAGAAAACGAACTCACCTCAGAAGATCTGTTAAAGAAACAGGAAGAAATCAACAAGCTCTTTGAAGAAGTCATTCCAGAAGAGATGAAGAAACTAATGGAGGAAATCGAGAAGATGCTGGGCGAGATGCCACGCGAGAAAATGCAGCAGATGATGCAAGATCTCAAGAAAAGCAACAAGGAACTCCAAGAGATGATGGACAGAAATCTGTCATTATTAGAACAGCTGAAGGTAGAAAAAGACCTTAACGACCTGATTAACAAGATGAACAACTTATCTGACAAACTACAAAACACAGATAAGAACAGCAACGATTCTTTAAGAGCTGAAGACGCTAAGAATCAATTTGATAAGTTATCAAAAGAACTAGATTCCATTATGGAAAAGAACAAAGGATTACAAGATCCTTTCAATATTTCCAAAGATGAGAAAATGGAAAACGAGATAAACCAGGATTTGGAAGAAGCCAGAGAGATGGAAGACAATGGCAACGACGCTGGTTCCAGTCAAAAGAAAAACGATGCCGGCAAGAAGATGAAAGAGATGGCCAACAAACTCAGTATGGACATGATGATGGCAGGCATGGAACAACTCGGCGAGGATGCGCATTTAGTTCGTATATTATTAGAAAACGTAGTGCGATCTTCTCATGAAGAAGAGAAGCTTATGAATGAAGTCAGCAAGATGAAGAAGGACGACCCTTCATTATCCGAGAAGATAAGCCGCCAGAAAGAAATAACCGACAACTTTGTCATCGTAGAGGATTCTCTAAGGAAGATGGCAATGCGTCAACCTAAGATTAAAAACTTCATTTTCACAGAGTTACAACTGATAAACCAACAGTTAAACCTCTCTATGAAAGAGATGAACGAAATGATTTTGCTTACTGCAGCCTCTCGTCAACAAAGAGCGATGATGTCAATGAATAATTTAGCCTTGATGTTATCGGAGTCTCTCAACGACATGAACGACAGCATGATGGAAGCGAGCGGTTCCTGTTCAAAACCAAAGAACAGCAAGAAACCAAGCAAGGGTCAGCAGAATATGAAAAACATGAAGGATTTGCAAGAGCAGCTCGGCAAACAGCTGGAACAATTACGCAAAGAGATGCAGCAGCAACAACAAAATGGCGAGAAACCACAGCAATCGATGAGCAAGGAATTTGCAAGAATGGCTGCCGAGCAGGAAATGCTGCGTGAAGGAATGCAGAAGATGCTAGAAGAAATGAAGAAAGACGGTCTGACTGGCGACGACGGCATCAACGAAATCATCAAGGACATGGAAAAACTGGAAGAAGATCTCGTCAATAAAAAGATTTCAAACCAGACCATGCGACGCAACAGAGACATTTTATCAAGAATGCTAAAAGCCCAGAATGCACAAGAGGAACGCGAGAAAGAAGAAAAGCGCAAGTCGGAAGAATTCAAAGGCTCGTACGAAAAACGCAATATAGACGAATTAGAATACCAAGAAAACGTGAAGAAGCAACAGGAGTTTTTGAAGATGAACAGCATCGAATATCAGCCGTTCTACAGATCAAAAATCAACGATTATTTCTTCAAGAAAAACACAAATAAAACAAAGGAGTAAAAATGATCAGTTTGCAATTCATCGACACTGAAGTTTTGTCCGAAGAGATGTCGGGCGTTAAAGAATGGATCAGGGATTTTGTCAGAAGTTATGGCAAGGAAGTAGGAGAATTATACTATTCTTTCTGCAGCGACGAATATCTCTACAAAATGAACGTCGACTTATTAGGCCACGATTTTTACACTGACATAATCACGTTCCCTTTGAACGAATGCGAGACTATTCTATCTGCCGAATTTCATATCAGCATAGACAGAATCAAGGACAATGCCGTGACTTTTGAACGCAGTTTCAAAGACGAATTACATAGAGTGATGGCGCACGGAGTTTTGCATTTAATCGGTTTCGACGATCTCTGCGAGGAAGATGAGATGGAGATGCGCAAGCAAGAAGACAGATGTCTTGAGATGAGATACTGAGATGCTAAGATGCCAAGATAATAAGTTAAGTTAATTAATGAAAATTAAGAAGTTATATAATACGTTTCACGTGAAATAAACAAACAAAAGATATGATTTTCGACAAGTATGATGTTATTGTTGTAGGCGGAGGACCCGCCGGTTGTGAAGCAGCAGCTGCTGCCGCAAATATGGGAAACAAGACACTTCTCATAACGATGAACATGAATGCCATGGCAGCGATGTCGTGCAACCCTGCAGTCGGCGGAATCGCCAAAGGACAAATCGTCCGTGAAATTGACGCCTTAGGTGGACAAATGGGCATCATTGCCGACAAGACAATGATCCAGTTCAGAATGCTCAACAAATCCAAAGGACCCGCTGTTTGGAGCCCTAGAGTTCAAAGCGACAAATTCGAATTCGCAGCTGAATGGAGAAACGTTTTGGAAAGAACAAACAACCTTGAATTCTGGCAAGACCACGTCGATTCTCTCATCGTTGAAGGCGACATAATAAGAGGCGTACACTGCTCTATGGGCGGTGACATCTACTCAAAAACCGTCATCTTGACCAACGGAACATTCTTAAACGGAAAGATATTTATAGGCGAAAAATCATTCACCGGAGGCAGAATATCCGAAAGTGCGAGCTACGGAATCACAGAACAACTCGTCTCTTTAGGATTCGAAGCCGACAGAATGAAGACAGGAACTCCAATGCGTATCGACGGCAGAAGCATCGATTTCAGCAAACTGTCAGAGCAAAAAGGCGATGATGATGTAACAGGATTTTCTTATTTAGAAATAGAAAAACCAAAAGAACAACGCAGCTGTCACATCGCATATACATCTAAAGAAGTACATGATATTTTAAGAACAGGATTCGAAAAATCTCCACTTTTCACAGGTAGAATCAAAGGTATTGGACCACGTTATTGCCCAAGCATCGAAGATAAAATCGAACGTTTCGCAGATAAAGACATGCATCAATTATTCGTGGAACCAGAAGGCAGAACAACAGTAGAATACTACCTCAACGGATTCAGCTCTTCCCTACCAGAAGACATACAATATAACGCATTACGTCATATCGAAGGTTTTGAAAACGCCAAGATATTCCGTCCAGGATACGCCATCGAATACGACTTCTTCCCTCCAAACCAACTTTATCACAGCCTGGAAACACACAAAATCCACGGATTATTCTTCGCTGGACAGATAAACGGAACCACAGGATACGAAGAAGCCGCCGCACAAGGACTGATGGCAGGCATCAACGCACACCGTTTAATCCATGATTTAGAACCTGTAGTTTTACGTAGAGACGAAGCTTATATCGGAGTTTTGATCGACGATTTGATTACAAAGAGCGTTGACGAACCTTATAGAATGTTCACAAGTCGCGCAGAATACCGTATTTTATTACGCCAGGATAATGCCGACGCACGCCTCACAGAAAAAGGTTACGAAATCGGACTTGCCACAGAAGAAAGATTAAATCATTATAAAAACAAGTACGAAAAAGTACAAGAATTGGTCGATTTCTTAAAGAGCACAAACATCGCTCCCGAAAGAATCAATGGATTGTTAGAATCAAAAGGCACACCTGGAATCGCGAATAAAATGCGTCTATCCCAGATCCTGACACGTCCTCAAATCAATCTCGTGGATATGATTGGCACTATAGACAGCCTTAAAGAAAACTACGATTTAAGCACAGAATCCATAAGAAATATTGTTGAAGAAGCTGAAATCATAGTAAAATACGAAGGATATATCGACAAAGAACGTGAAGTCGCTGATAAATTAAACAGACTTGAAAACGTAAAACTAAGCCCCGACTTTGACTACTACGCTTTGAATTCTCTTACCATGGAAGCGAGAGAAAAATTAACAAAGCATAAACCACAAACATTGGGCCAAGCAAGTAGAATCAGTGGTATCTCCCCTGCTGACATTTCAGTCATTGCAATTTTCTTAGGAAGATAGTTTCACGTGAAATTAAATTATA
>JAZKYG010000169.1:0-6565 GCA_045612025.1 Bacteroidales bacterium | reverse complement strand
GCAAACTCTACTGAGAAGCCATGAAACGGACTTTTATGGAGACCTGTTATGAAGCCTTCCACTATTTGCCGAGCTAAGAATTCAAGGCTTCCCAGTTGAGAAATATTACTGACCTCTATTGGCATTTATATTAGATAAGTTTCTTCAATTTGTCTTCGAAAACTTGTTTTGCTGCACCACCAACGTTTTTGTCAACAACTTGACCGCCTTTGAAATAAAGAACTGTAGGAACGTTCATGATACGATATTTAGCTGCTAAGCCTTGGCATTCGTCGATGTCTGCTTTGAAAACTTTAGCTTTGCCAGCATATTCTTCTGATAATTGATCCATATAAGGAGCGATCATGTTGCAAGGGCCGCACCATGCTGCACCGAAATCAACCATAACTGGAACTTCGCTTTGTAATACTTCTACTTCAAATGTAGCGTCTGTAATGTGATTTGCCATAATTATAATTTTTTAAAAAGTTAGTACTAATATTTTTTGCAAATATAAAAAAAGTCAATAGACAACGGACATCTGACAAGAGTTTTTTTTTAAGTCGCACTCTATCATTTCAATAAATCATACGAAACGTAATCTGCTTCTTTTAACAGATCGAAAATCTCCTGTGCATTAATCTCGCCTTTTTCAGGATGCATAGCACATGTGATATTTTCCTTTCTATCAACAAAATGTACAGAATAACGCTGTTTGCCTTTATGTTCCTTAATTATTCTGACGAATTCAGCGGCTCTATCTTTGTCTAGCTTATCTGTATAAAGTACAAACCTCACCTCTCTGTTTGTATTCTCCATCATCGCTTCAAGAAGCTGAACGTTATTCACTCTCAACTCCATAGCGTTCTCGTCTCTGAAGCTCTTGCTTACCATAGCCGTAACCAAAACCGGAGTTCCAACTACAAGCAAAGGATGCAGTTTCATATAATTCTCGCCAAACAAAGAAAACTCATGACTTCCAGTCTGGTCTTCAACACGGAATCTTCCGTAGTCGGTGCCTTTCTTCGATGTCATTCTCTCTGCAGATGTAACGAGTCCTGCAAATTTCAGATTCATGTCCTTATTCTTAGGAATAAGAGTATCCTTAATACTTTCAATCTTGATATTAGCGAAATAACGTATTGAATCTTTATATATATCAAGAGGATGCGCGCTCATGTAGAAACCGACCAGTTCTTTTTCCATATCGAGTTCCTTGATCTTTGACCATGGCTCACATTCTGGATATGGAATTACAAATGTGTCATCGTTATCTTCCACACTATCAGCGAACAAGTCGAACTGAGCGTTATTTTTTCTATCGAGATATGCGGCTACCGATTTTATCGCTTTTTCCACAAAAGTAGTTTTGTCGCCTTCTGGAATATAATAGAACATCGCTCTGTGCATTCCTTCAAAACAGTCGAACACACCTACGCCGGCAAGCGCTTCTATTGATTTTCTATTAACGCCTTTTCCATTGACTCTCATGATGAAGTCAGCGAAGTCTTTAAACTGACCGTTGGCATTTCTCTCTTCAGTGATAGTCTGGATAACGATTTCACCCACTGATTTCACAGCACCCATACCGAAACAAATCTGACCTTTCTTATTAACGGTGAACTTATATTCAGACTCGTTGATATTTGGTCCAAGCACGTCAATCTTCATGCGCTTACACTCTTCAATCATGAAGACGACTTCCTTACTATCTCTGATACAGCTGTTTAATACAGCAGCCATAAATTCTGCAGGATAATGCGCCTTGAGATAAGCAGTCTGATAAGCAACCCAAGAATAACATGTAGCGTGTGATTTGTTGAAAGCGTAAGAAGCAAATTTCTCCCAGTCTTTCCAGATATTTTCAAGAATATTAGGGTCGTGGCCGTTAGCCTGACCTTGCGACATGAACTTGCCTTTCAGTTCGTTCATCTTTTCTATGAGCTTCTTACCCATCGCCTTACGCAAGGTGTCAGACTCACCACGTGTGAAGCTTGCGAGCTGACGAGACAAAAGCATGACCTGCTCTTGGTAAACCGTAACGCCGTAAGTATCTTTGAGATACTTTTCCATAATAGGAATAGGATAACTGATAGGCTCTTTTCCAGTCTTACGCGCGATGAATGTCGGGATATAATCCATAGGACCTGGACGATACAATGCATTCATAGCGATAAGGTCTTCAAAGACAGTAGGTTTCAGTTCACGAAGATACTTCTGCATACCAGGAGATTCGAACTGGAACGTACCGATGGTGTTACCAGAGCTATATAATTCGTAGGTTTCTTTATCGTCGATTGGAATATTATCAATGTCAATATCAATGCCTCTAGTCTTCTTGATATTGGCCAAGGCATCCTTAATCTGAGTCAATGTCTTGAGACCCAAGAAGTCCATCTTGATAAGACCGACGGTCTCAACGACATGACCGTCATATTGAGTAACGAGGACATCCTCTTTTGTATCCTTATCTTTGATTGTACAAAGAGGGGCGTAATTCGTCAAATCTGAAGCGCCGATGATAACGCCGCAAGCGTGGATACCAATCTGACGGTTAGTCTCTTCCAGCTGCTGAGCGTATGTCAACATTGAGGAGATGTTTTCATCGTCGCCTTCCACCAAAGCCTTCATCTCAGGAACATATTTAAAACAGTTCTTGAGATTTACCTTTGGCGACTTGCCTTTCTCGTCCTTTATATTATCAGGGAAGCTCCTATCTGGCACGAGCGCCTTGATTTCATTCACTTTAGGAATAGGTACCTTCTGCACACGGCCGACGTCAGCGATTGACGACTTCGTTGCCATTGTACCGTAAGTGATGATATGAGCAACCTTTTCCTTACCATATTTATTTGTAACCCAATCCAGAACTTTTCCACGACCGTCATCGTCGAAGTCGACGTCGATATCGGGAAGTGATATACGGTCAGGATTGAGGAAACGTTCAAAAAGAAGGTCATATTTCAGAGGATCGACGTCAGTGATTTTCAAGCAATAAGCCACAACAGAACCTGCAGCGGAACCACGACCTGGACCTACAGAAACGCCGAGTTCCTCACGAGCGCCGCGGATATAATCCTGAACAATCAAGAAGTAACCAGGGAAACCCATGGTCTTCATGATATGAAGCTCGAAAACGATACGTTCCTTCTGTTCATCAGTGAGTTCCTTGCCATAACGACGTTCAGCACCTTCCCATGCTAGTTTAGCCAGATAGTCAGCTTCAAGTTTGATACGATATAATCTGTCGTAGCCACCTAACTTCTTGATTTTCTTCTCTGCTTCTTCCTGACTCATCACAACCTCTCCGAGTTCGTTGCGAGTGAATTCGTTGAATAAATCCTCTTCGGTAAACTTCTGACGATATTCCTCTTCAGTACCGAAGTCAGTCGGAATATCATATATAGGCATGATAGGGTCAGAGTCAATGGAATATGACTCCACCTTATCCACGATTTCCTTTGTATTTTCCAGAGCCTCTGGGATATCAGCGAAGGCCTCGCCCATCTCCTGCGGACTCTTAAGCCACTCTTGCTTAGTGTAATGCATTCTATCTGGGTCATCGAAGTCACGTCCTGTACTCATACAAATCAGACGGTCATGAGCCTCGCTATGTTCCTCTTCCACGAAGTGTACGTCGTTTGTAGCGATAATCTTCGTATTAGTCTTTCTCGCCAGTTCAATCAGCACCTTATTCACTTCCTGCTGACGGTCGAAAGTAGTTTTATCAGCATTAGGTTTGTCAGTCTTATGACGTTGTATTTCAATATAGAAATCATCGCCAAAGAGATTCTTGAACCATTGCAACGACTTCTCAGCACCTTCGATGTCGCCGTTCATAATCTTCTGAGGAAGCTCGCCACCGAGACAAGCCGATGTCACGATAAGACCTTCGTGATATTGCTCGAGCAAAGAATGGTCGATACGAGGGTTGTAATAATAACCATCGACGTAAGCTATTGAAGACAACTTACATAAGCTCTTGTAGCCCTGTTTGTTTTTGGCCAATATAATAAGGTGATAACCCCTATCCGCGCGGCCGTCGCGTTTGTCGATGCTCACTGGAGCGCAGTAAGCCTCCATGCCGAAGATAGGCTTGAACATCTTTTTCTTCAAAAGGTCGATTTCAACAGCAGCGTCATCTTTCTGAGCATCAGTAGATTTCTCATCTTTAAAAATTTTCTCCTGTTCCTTAATCTTATCCTTTATCTTACCGTTATATTTATTAGAAGAATCGGCAAACTCCTTGATACCAAACATATTACCATGGTCGGTAAGAGCCATGGAATACATGCCGTTTTTGGTACATTTATCGATTAAATCCGGCACCTTCGACATACCGTCCAAGATTGAGAAATGCGAGTGGACATGAAGATGCGTGAAATGATTCGGAGTATAAGCGTTTGTCTTTGTTTGTTTTGGAGTCTCTTTTATTACAGGCTTAACTTCCTCTGCCACATTAGAAACCACCTTGATACCAGCAGCCTTGATGACATCAGGATTAGCAGCGATGAAGTTATCGAAGAACGTATTATCCTCAATGATATCATTGTTATCCAGCACTCTGAGACGAATCAGTTCGAGGAAGACGCGAGCGGTAGCCTCCACGTCAGCAGAAGCGTTGTGAGCCATATCGAAGCCCTCGTTGAACAGCAGCTGATGTATCTCCGCCAGTTTAGGCTTCTTGAACTTACGACCAGGACCGCCGCCTAACTGACAGTAGTTAGCAGTCTTTTCAGTACAAGTATCGACGACGAGTTTCTGTTCTAGAGGATTTACGCCTTTCTTTCTAAGATATTCGCAGCCAACGATGTTAAGGTCGAATCTCACGTTATGACCCACGACATATTTCACGGTCTTAAGCGTCTCTGTGAAGATGTCGAGCACCTGGCTGAGATCCTCGCCCACGTTAAGAGCATGTTCCGTGCTGATGCCATGCACCATAGAAGCGTTGATAGGAATGATAAAATCCTCAGGCTTAATGATGTGATTCTCAGCCTTGATGAAATTACCTTTCTCATCATGAATCTGCCAAGCCAGCTGCACCATACGCGGCCAGTTGTTGAAGTTAGTCAATGGCGCATTATTATCTAGCGGCAGACCTGTGGTCTCTGTATCGAATATCAAAAACATAAAAACTCCTTTTGTGTAAAAAACTGCGCAAAGATAAAAACCGCTTCTGCGAAAAAACTGCAGAAGTCAAGTATTATATCCGCTATTTCTAACATTGATTTTCAATGATATAAAAACATTGAAACATCTTTTCAAAACTAATGATTTTTTTTGAAATAAAAGGAGATGTTCTAAAAGATTTTTTCGGGTCTATGGATTGCTTGTATCTGCAAGGATTTTTGGTCTCATTTTTTGAGACGCAGCAATTACATATTGTTCATTTTTTGGGTGTAATTGATACGTATTCTACAGTTGGCGCTGCGAGAAACTCAGCGACCAACCAACTCATAACTCCTAACTCCTAATTCATAACTCCTAACTAAAAACTCCTCCCATCATCGCTGCTCCACCGAAATTCAACTCTTTTAAATATGGAATCCTGTCGAAGGTGACGCCACCTAATGCAACTACTTTTTCATCAATGAAACCTTTGCTACTAGCATCTTTCAACATCTCTTCCGTAAATGCCGACTTATATCCTGCCTTCGAAATGCTGTCGAAAATGGGACTTAAAAACACATAGTCGTAATCGTTTTTGTATTTCATCACTTCTTCAAAAGAATGACATGATTTTGTCTTAAATCCTTCATAATCTTGAGGTACAATAGTTACATTCTTATTGAAATGCAGTCCTTTCAAGTCGAATTCGTTTATCAGTTCGTGATAGTCATGTATTATGATTTTCTTTCTGTCTTCGTCGGATAATTCTCTTAACAAGCGTCTGCATTGCTCAACATCTGCATCTGGTTTTCTGAGATGTACGATATCAAATCCTGTTTCTAATAATTTATGAATATGACGTGCTTCGTCTTCTATCATCGAAGGTCGTGTTATCGCTATCAGTTTCATTCTTTTATATATAATTCAAGGTGACTTCTGCTTCAACACAGAAATCACCTTATGAGTTTAAAATCAGAGTCTTTCTAAGATAAGTTCCGCGACTTTCTTGCCTGAGAGTAACATTCCTCCGAAGATTGGTCCCATACGAGGTGTGCCGCTGACGGCTGACGCTGCCATACCGCAGACGTAAAGTCCAGGGTAAATCTCTTTGGTTCCGTTCACGACTTCATTCTCGCCTGTGACGACATCTAAAGAACGTTCGCCAATCACGTCGCCGGTATCAGTTGCGAGACGGATTCCATTCTTGCGAGCAACAGTCTTGCACATTTCGCTGTCATGACCAGTGCCATCGACAACGCATTTTGCCATGATATTGAGAGGGTCAACATGAAGTCCTTCTCTCAACACTGGTGTCCAATTGACGACAACACCACTTACTTTATTGTCTTTAAAGACAACATCTTCAACGGAATAGCAGTTGAAAACCGTTGCGCCAGCATGTACTGCCTTGTAAAGCAAAGCTGATGTGCTTTCAACAGAATCCATGACAAATAAATCGTCGGTGTATTGTTCG
>JAZKYG010000168.1:0-9594 GCA_045612025.1 Bacteroidales bacterium | reverse complement strand
GCTCCGTAGGAGCGAAAGAGACTCTGTCGTACCTACGGCACTTTGTGATTATCTTACCTTATTTTCTTTACAGGCATTCCGAGCTTTGCTCTACATACCTGCCTATAATCTGACGCCCTTACAGGGCTGTGATTCTGACATGAAAAAATAACTTTGATGGAACCTTCATCAAAGTTATTTTTTGTTTTATATTAATTCCTCAAATCCTCAATTCCTTAGTTCTTAGTTCAACAGCCTTAGTTCTTACTCCAACCCCTTCACCTTCGGCATTCCTGGAACGAAGTTCTTAAGATAGAAAGGTTCGAAATATGCTGTATCGACGAATTGTTTGTTTTTAAAAGCATCGTCTGCGAGTTTTGCCATATATGCTGCTGAGCAATGGAACTTCTCAACCACAGTGATTCTCTCGTCGTTTTCAAAGAGAGAAGCGAGTTTGTCGGCGCCATCGCCAAAGAGATAAAGATGATTATTCTGTTTCAACTCCATAAAAGAATTCTCATCAATGATGATAGCCTCTGTCTCAGAAACTCTCTCCAACTTCTCATTGAAGAAAGCAGAATAAACCTCCATACGTCTCGCATCAATCATTGGACATAGAATGGCTGTTGGCTGTTGGCTGTTGGCTGTTGGCTGTTGACCTTTAAAGCCATACGCCATAGCTGCTAATGTGTCGATAGCAATGAGAGGTTTTTCCATTGCGTAGCACAAGCCTTTAGCGGTGCTTACACCAATACGCAATCCTGTGTAAGAACCAGGTCCCATACTTGTTGCAACAGCATCAAGATCTTTATATGAAAGATTAGCTTCTTTCATGACTTCATCGATGAAGATGGTGATTTTTTCAGCATGATTCTGACCATCGAGACTTTCTCTTAATGCTATGACATTACCATTATTTACGAGTGCTACTGAGCAAACTGCAGTGGATGTTTCTATACAAAGTATCATTATTATATTTTTTTTGCAAAATTAAAAAAAAGTATTGCACCACATCCACCTGAAAATGATTATAAATAGTTTTTTGAAATATTTATTTCAACGAAAAAAAATACTAATTTTGTGTTTCATAAAATTTATAAAACTCTGTATCGTTTACGTTATAAATAAGCAATATCATGCGTGTAATTATTGAACCTAATTATGAAAAAGTGTCGCAATGGGCGGCTAATCATATCGTAAAAAGAATTAACGAATTTAATCCTACAGAAGACAGACCTTTCGTCTTGGGACTTCCTACAGGATCAACTCCACTCGGAACATATAAGGCTTTGATAGAGCTTCACAGACAAGGCAAGGTTTCTTTCAAGAACGTTGTCACTTTCAACATGGACGAATATGTTGGAATCGCTGAAAACCATCCAGAAAGCTACCACTCATTCATGTGGAACAACTTCTTCAGCCATGTCGATGTCAAGAAAGAAAACGTCAATATCCTCAACGGCAACGCTGAAGACCTTGAGGCTGAATGTCAACGTTATGAAGAAAAGATCAAGTCATACGGCGGCATCGACCTCTTCATGGGCGGCATAGGTCCTGACGGACACATCGCTTTCAACGAACCTGGCTCATCATTGACATCAAGAACAAGAGTCAAGTCATTGACAACAGACACTATCATCGCTAATTCAAGATTCTTCAACAACGACATCAACCAAGTTCCAAAGACAGCCTTAACAGTAGGTGTTGGCACAGTGATGGATGCTAAAGAAGTGATGATTTTGGCTAATGGTCACGGCAAGGCAAGAGCACTCGCCCAGGTCATCGAAGGCAGCGTCAACCACATGTGGACTGTGAGCGCATTGCAGATGCACCCTAAAGGCATCATCGTCTGTGACGACTTGGCGACATACGAGCTTAAAGTCGGTACTGTAAACTATTTCAAAGACATCGAAAAAGAAAATCTATAATGTCAACAGACAACAGACAACGGACAACAGACAAGGTGTTTGTTCACGAATCAAGTTATATTGACGACAATGTAACGATAGGCGAAGGTAGTAAGATATGGCATTTCTGCCATATACAATCCGGAGCCAGGATAGGCAAGAACTGCTCTTTCGGGCAGAATGTAAACGTTGGAAACAATGTCAAGATCGGCGATGGAGTGAAGGTACAGAACAACGTCTCTATATATGAAGGCGTCGAGCTGGAAGACTACGTCTTCTGCGGTCCAAGCTGCGTGTTCACCAATGTCACCGTACCTAGAGCGAAATATCCTGTCCATGGCGTCTATAAGAAGACATTGGTCAAGGAAGGTGCTTCTTTAGGAGCCAACTGCACTATAGTATGCGGCGTCACCATTGGCAAGAACGCCATGATAGCAGCAGGCGCCGTAGTGACAAAAGACGTTCCCGACAACGCTCTGATGGCAGGAGTGCCTGCACGACAGATTGGGAGCGTTGATGAATATGGAAAATCAATAAAATAAAGCAGTGAGCCTTGGGCTATGAGCAGTGAGCAATTTTTGTTCGATGCTCATAGCCCAAAGCTCAAAGCCCAAAGCACATAAAAATATGAACTTTTCAATAATAGGCGTAGGCGGTTACATTGCACCGCGACACTTAAAAGCAATAAAAGACACCGGCAATATCTTAGTATCTGCTTACGACAAAAGCGACAGCGTAGGCATAATGGACAGCTACTTCCCTCAAGCTTCGTTCTTCACTGAACAAGAGTTGTTCGACCGTCATAACACCAAGCTCATCGAGAGAGGAGAAAAGATTGACTTCGTCACTGTATGTACGCCAAACTATCTACACGATGCGCACACACGTTATGGATTAAGGTTGGGATGTGACGTTATCTGCGAGAAGCCAGTCGTCTTAAACCCTTGGAACATAGACGCATTGGAAGCCGTAGAGAAATCCACAGGACAAAAAGCATATACTATCTTACAGCTTCGTCTTCACGAATCCATAGCAGCGCTCAAGAAAAAAATAGACGAAGGTCCTAAAGACAAGATCTACGACGTCGACCTCACATATATCACAGCAAGAGGCAATTGGTACTATACCTCATGGAAAGGCGACATCAACAAAAGCGGCGGCGTTGCGACAAACATCGGCATTCATTTCTACGACATGCTGCAGTGGATCTTCGGCAAAGTGCAAAAGAGCATAGTACACGTCTCCACACACGACAGAGTGGCAGGATATATGGAACTTGAAAAAGCCAGAGTACGTTACTTCCTGAGCATCAACGCTGACACATTGCCAGAGAACGCCGTGCAAGGAGAGAAGAGGACATACAGAACCATCATGATTGACGGCAGCGAGTTCGAGTTCAGCCAAGGATTTACCGAGCTTCACACCGAGAGTTATAAGAAGATACTTTCAGGCGAGGGATTCAGAATCTCCGAGGCAAGAAACTGCATCGAGATGGTTTACGACATAAGAAACGCCGAGCCTATAGGACTCAAAGGCGACTACCACCCACTCGCGAAAATAGAGTTGAGCAAGCATCCATTTGGATGGAAATGAATTGAAAATTGAAAATTTATGAAGATTTCAGTAGCAGGAACAGGATATGTAGGTCTTTCAATAGCGACTTTATTAGCGCAGCACAATGAGGTGACTGCCGTTGATATCGTCGCCAATCGTGTGGAGATGATCAACAAAAAGGAATCGCCAATACAAGACGATTATATAGAAGATTATCTAGCCAACAAAGGCTTGAATCTGCACGCTACATTAGATGCGGAAACAGGATATAAGGATGCAGAATTTGTGGTGATAGCAGCGCCTACAAACTACGACAGCACAAAGAACTTCTTCGATACCTCTGCTGTGGAAGACGTGATTTCCAAGGTAATGAAGTATAACCCTAATGCTATCATGGTGATTAAAAGCACCATTCCTGTAGGATACACCGAAGCCATACGCAAGAAGACTGGCAGCGACAATATCATATTCTCACCTGAGTTCCTGAGAGAGAGCAAGGCTCTGTACGACAACCTATACCCAAGCCGTATCATCGTAGGCTATAAACAAGATGACCAGAGGTTAGAAAAAGCCGCCCATAAGTTCGCAGAACTCATCAAGCAAGGAGCGATAAAAGAAGACGTGCCTGTTCTGTTCATGGGCAGCACAGAGGCAGAAGCGGTGAAGCTCTTCGCCAACACATACCTCGCATTGCGCGTGAGCTACTTCAACGAGTTAGATACATATTCCGAACTGAAAGGTCTAGACACTCAGCAGATTATAGAAGGCGTATGCCTCGACCCTCGCATAGGAAATCATTATAACAACCCTAGCTTCGGATATGGCGGATATTGTCTTCCTAAAGACACAAAACAGCTGCTCGCCAACTACGAAGACGTGCCTCAAAACATGATGAGCGCCATAGTGGAAAGCAACAGAACGAGAAAAGACTTCATAGCCGACCAAGTGCTGAAAAAAGCTGGATGGTATGCTTACAGCGACAACAATACCTATAACTCAAAGCCCATGGCTCAAAGCTCAAAGCTACCTGTAATTGGCGTTTACCGACTCACTATGAAGAGTAACTCCGACAACTTCAGACAAAGCTCAATACAAGGCGTGATGAAGAGAGTCAAAGCCAAAGGAGCAACGGTGATTATCTACGAGCCATCATTAGAAGACGGCAGCACATTCTTCGGAAGCCTGGTCGTTAACGACATCGAAAGATTCAAGAAAGAAAGCCAAGCCATCATCGCCAACAGATACGACAGCATATTAGATGACGTAAAAGAAAAGGTCTATACAAGAGACATTTTCAAACGTGACTGACGACATTTTACGTCTATTTTTTATCACAAAAATACCTCAGAAAAGTCAAACAAATTTTGCGTAATTTGTTTGACTTTTCATTTATTTTTATTTACATTTGTACGCTTAGAATTGTATACACATTTTCGCTCATGCTATTTTTACAACCTGTTATCATACAACAAGATAACAATCAAGCATGTAAGCGAAGTGGCGAAGCTGTATATTGACGACAATAGATAAACTATCTAAAAATGCAAGACATTAAAATCTGCGTAATAGGTCTCGGTTATGTAGGCCTGCCTCTAGCAAGACTTTTCTCAACAAAATATAAAACCATTGGATTCGACATGAACCAAAATCGTGTTGATTCTCTCAACGCTGGTCATGATGCGACTCTTGAAGTATCTGACGAACTTCTTCAAGATGCAATCAATAACCATGGTTTCAAATGCACAACAAATTTGGATGATATAAAAAGCTGCAACTTCTATGTTGTTGCCGTACCAACTCCTGTTGATGAAAACAATCGCCCAGACCTTAGACCTCTTTGGGGTGCAAGCGAAACAATTGGCAAGGTAATATCTAAAGGCGATATCGTTGTTTATGAATCTACAGTCTACCCTGGCGTCACAGAAGAAGAATGTCTTCCTGTCGTTGAAAAAATTTCAGGACTTAAATTCAATGTGGATTTCTTTGCAGGTTATTCACCAGAACGTATCAACCCAGGTGACAAGGAACATACAGTAGAAAAAATCAAGAAAGTCACATCTGGTTCTACTCCTGAAATTGCCGACATCGTTGACAATGTCTACGACTCAGTTCTTATCAATGGAACACATAAAGCCCCATCAATAAAAGTAGCAGAAGCTTCAAAGATTATTGAAAACTCACAACGTGACGTCAACATTGCTTTCATGAATGAGTTGGCAAAGATTTTCAACGCAATGGGAATTGACACTCACGATGTAATAGATGCCGCAGCTTCAAAATGGAATTTCATTAAGTTAAGTCCAGGTTTAGTTGGCGGTCACTGTATCAGCGTTGACCCTTATTATCTGATTCAAAAAGCACAGGTTTATGGTGTTCTCCCAAGAGTTATGTCTTCTGCTCGTCGTTTGAATGACGGCATGGGAGAATATGTAGCGAATCAGGTCATCAAATTGATGAACAAAAAAGGTGTTCTTGTAAAGGATGCTAAGATTCTTCTTTTAGGCATCACTTTCAAGGAAAACTGTCCTGACATCCGCAACACCAAAATTGTTGATATTTATTCAACTTTATCAGAATACACAAACAATATCACAATATATGACCCATGGGCAAATCCACAAGAGGTCGAACACGAATATAAAATTAACATTGTAAACAAACTTGATACATCATCTCGTTACGATGCTATTGTATTGGGAGTCGCTCACAGCGAATTCTTGTCACTGGATATTAAATCACTTCTTAACGACAATGGTGTTGTCTACGATGTTAAAGGAATCTTAGATAGAAATATTATTGACGGAAGATTGTAAGAAAAAACAAAAATCAAACTGTAAACAAATCAAAATCTCATAATCATGAAAGGTATCGTTTTAGCAGGTGGTTCAGGTACTCGTTTGTACCCAATCACAAAAGGAGTAAGCAAGCAATTACTTCCAATTTATGACAAACCTATGGTTTACTATCCAATATCAGTATTAATGCTTGCTGGAATCAGAGATATTCTCATCATCTCTACACCTTACGATTTACCAGGTTTCAAACGCTTGTTAGGCGATGGCTCTGACTATGGCGTAAACTTTAGCTATGCAGAGCAACCTTCACCAGATGGTCTCGCTCAGGCTTTCATCATCGGTGAAGAATTCATCGGCGACGACTGCGCATGCTTGGTTCTAGGTGACAACATCTTCTACGGAAGTTTCTTCACACAAATGCTGAAAGATGCCGTGAAAGCTGCTGAAGATGAAAACAAAGCTACAATCTTCGGATATTGGGTCAACGACCCTGAACGTTATGGCGTCGCTGAATTCGACAAAGAAGGCAATTGTCTTTCACTAGAAGAAAAACCAAAGAATCCTAAGTCAAATTATGCTGTTCCTGGATTGTATTTCTATCCTAACAAAGTCGTTGAAGTTGCAAAGAACATCAAACCTTCTGCACGTGGCGAACTCGAAATCACTACGGTCAACCAAAAATTCTTGGAAGACAAGCAACTTAAAGTTCAGACTTTAGGACGTGGATTTGCTTGGTTAGACACAGGAACTCACGACTCACTCTCAGAAGCATCAACCTTTGTTGAAGTTATTGAAAAACGTCAAGGCCTAAAGATAGCATGTCTTGAAGGTATCGCTTATCGCAAAGGTTGGATCACAGAAGAAAAGATGAGAGAACTTGCTCAACCTATGATTAAAAACCAATACGGACAATATCTTTTGCAAGTTATTGAGGAATTGAAAAGAAATAATTAAAACTAAAAATCAAAATATATCATGTCAAAAAGAAGCATAGTAATAACAGGTGGAGCTGGTTTCATTGGCTCACATGTTGTAAGATTATTCGTTAACAAATACCCAGAATATAATATAATCAACTTAGATAAACTCACTTACGCTGGTAATTTAGCTAATCTCAAAGACATTGAAGACAGACCAAATTACAAGTTCGTGAAAATGGACATCTGCGACTTCGAAGCTTTCTACCAGCTTATGCAAGACGAAAAGGTAGACGGCATCATCCACCTCGCAGCTGAGTCACACGTAGACAGAAGCATCAAAGACCCGTTCACATTCGCAAAGACAAACGTGATGGGAACTTTAAGCTTACTCCAAGCAGCCAAATTATATTGGGAAAGCCAACCAGTCCCATACCAGATTGTTCATGAACCTATAGCCAACGGCCAACAGCCAACAGCCAATTGCCTCTTTTACCACATAAGCACCGACGAAGTCTACGGCGCTTTGGCAATGAACCACCCAGAAGGAATAGAGCCTCCTTTCAAGACAGTTGCCTCATCTGAAGGCCACAAGGCTTACGGTGACGAGTTCTTCTATGAGACAACGAAATACAACCCACACTCACCATATTCAGCAGCCAAGGCTAGCTCCGACCATTTCGTAAGAGCTTATCACGACACATACGGAATGCCTACTATCGTGACTAACTGCTCTAACAACTACGGTCCTTATCAGTTCCCAGAGAAATTGATTCCGCTATTCATCAACAACATCCGTCATCGCAAGCCATTGCCTGTATATGGCAAAGGCGAGAACGTACGCGACTGGTTATATGTTGAAGACCACGCAAGAGCGATAGACATCATCTTCCATAACGGCAAGATTGCTGAGACATACAACATCGGTGGCTTCAACGAATGGAAGAACATCGACTTGATTAAAGTTATGATCAAGACCGTCGACAGAATCCTCGGCAACCCAGAAGGTTCTTCTTTAGACCTGATTACATACGTCACAGATCGTCTTGGCCATGACGCACGCTACGCCATCGACTCAACAAAACTACAACAAGAACTCGGCTGGGAACCATCACTCCAATTTGAAGAAGGCATTGAAAAGACAGTACGCTGGTACCTCGACAACCAAGAATGGATGGATAATGTGACAAGCGGAGGGTATCAGAAGTATTATGAAGAGATGTACCATTCGAACGGAAAGTTGAAAACTGAAAATTAATAATATGGGCAAAGTCTGTTGACTGTTGTCCGTTGACTGTTGACTTAAAATAAAAAAACATGGCATATAAACATTTACAATTTCCAAAAGATTCATTATTCCTAGTAACAGGCGGTGCCGGTTTTATTGGATCAAATCTTTGCGAAGCAATTCTTAATTTAGGTTACAAAGTACGTTGCCTTGATGATTTGTCAACAGGCAAACAAGCCAATGTGGATATGTTCCTTGACAATCCTAATTACGAATTCATCAAAGGCGACATCAAAGATCTTGACACTTGTATGACTGCCTGTAAAGGTGTGGATTATGTGCTGAATCAAGCAGCATGGGGAAGCGTACCTCGTAGTATCGAGATGCCGCTTTTTTATTGTGCTAACAACATACAAGGAACATTGAATATGATGGAAGCCGCTCGCCAATGCGGCGTCAAGAAGTTTGTTTATGCTTCTAGCTCATCTGTTTATGGCGACGAACCTAATCTTCCTAAGAAAGAAGGTCGTGAAGGCAACTTGCTCTCTCCTTACGCATTAACAAAACGCTGCGACGAAGAATGGGCTAAACAATATACAAAACATTACGGTCTCGACACTTACGGAATGCGTTACTTCAACGTATTCGGACGTCGTCAAGACCCTCATGGCGCATACGCTGCCGTAATACCAAAATTTATAAAACAGCTTCTTAACGATGAGCAGCCAACAATTAACGGCGACGGTAAACAAAGCCGTGACTTCACTTACATCGAAAACGTTATAGAGGCGAACCTTAAAGCTTGTCTCGCTCCTTCAGAAGTGGCAGGCGAAGCCTTCAACATCGCATACGGAGGAAGAGAATATCTCATCGATATCTATTATTCTCTCACAAAAGCCCTCGGCAAAGACATCGAACCAATCTTTGGACCTGACCGTAAAGGCGACATAAAACACTCCAATGCCGACATCAGTAAGGCTCAGCAGATGTTGGGTTACGAACCTGAATATGACTTTGCCCGTGGTCTCAATGAAGCAATAGAATGGTATAAAAATAATTTGTAAAAAATAAAACAAATCATATATGAACGAAATAAAAATTTGTGTTATCGGCTTAGGTTACGTAGGACTTCCTTTAGCACGCTTATTCTCAACAAAATATCAAACTGTCGGTTTCGACATGAATGTCAAACGCTGTGAAGCTCTCATGGCAGG
>JAZKYG010000167.1:0-4593 GCA_045612025.1 Bacteroidales bacterium | reverse complement strand
GCTCCACCGCTACGGAATGTATCCCAAGAGATCTTTGAAGGATCGATGACGACTTCGATAGAATCGTCGACGAGAGGTGTCACGAATACAGAGCTGAATGAAGTCATACGCTTGCCTTGTGCGTTATAAGGAGAAACGCGGACGAGACGATGCACGCCGTTTTCGCCTTTAAGATAACCGTAAGCATAGTCGCCATCGATTTCCATTGTGACAGTCTTGATACCAGCTTCGTCACCATCAATCAAGTTGCTTATTCTTACCTTATAGCCGTGAGACTCTGCATAGCGGAGATACATACGCATGAGCATCTGTGCCCAGTCTTGAGACTCTGTACCGCCAGCACCCGAGTTGATCTTAAGCACGCAGCTCATCTGGTCAGCTTCTTCGTGAAGCATGTTTCTGAACTCGAGTTCTTCAACGAGACGTATTGTCTCTTCATATTGTTTATCTACTTCTTCCTCTTCTGCTTCGCCTTCTTTAGCGAAATCGAACAAGACGCCAAGGTCTTCATTAGCTTTCACGATATCATCATAAGCCGTGACCCAGCTCTTGACGTCGCGCATCTTACGCATGATGATCTTACCGTTTTTAGGATCATCCCAGAAACCATCGGCATTGGTCTGTTCGTCTAATTCTTTAATCTGCATCAACTTACCGTCGATGTCAAAGATACCTCCTCAAGGATTCAATCCTCTTACTTAACTCTTTGCAGTTTTCTATTGTTACCATAATGAAATAAAAATTATTGAGTATGCAAAGATAATAAAAGTCAACGGACTACAGACAACAGACAACAGTTTTTTTTAATTAGGAGTTAGGAATTAGGAGTTATTCTTCATTATTTCAAAATTCAAAAAGTAAAATTTATTATAAAAAAGAGCTGCTAAATCATAGCAGCTCTCATTAGTTCAATAGCCTTAGCTCAAAAGCCTTTAGTCTATCATATAAAAATGTATTTCAAAATAAACAGCACTGCGAGTATATACATCACAGGAGTGAGTTTCTTGAACTTGCCGCAGAATAAATTAACAACAACATAAGAAATCATTCCGAGCATGATACCTGCTGAGATTGAATAAGCCAAAGGCATCATAACAAGAGTGATGAAACTTGGGATTGCTTCTGTAGCGTCATCGAAGTCGATGTTTCTGACAGGTTCCATCATAAGCATACCGACGAGGATAAGCACTGGTGCTGTTGCTGATGCAGGAACTGACAAGAACAATGGAGAGAAGAACAATGCTATTGCGAAACAACATGCCACCGAGAAAGCAGTGAGACCAGTACGACCTCCTTGTGCCACACCGGCTGCGCTTTCAACATATGTCGTTGTGGTTGAAGTACCGAGAGCAGCACCTACTGTCGTTGCGATAGCATCAGCCATAAAAGCTTGTTTCAAACGAGGGATACGTCCATTCTCATCAACCATATTAGCTTTTGTACTAACACCGATAAGCGTTCCAATTGTGTCAAACATATCAATGAAGAGGAAAGTAAACACCACGACAAGCATATCGAGAGTAAAGATGTTATTCCATTCAAACTTACAAAATATAGGTTCTATTGATTCTGGTGTTGACACCACGCCTTTAAATTCAGTTATGCCCATTGGAATGCCGATGATTGTTGTTGCGAGGATACCGATAAGCATCGCTCCTTTTACATTAAGGGCATAAAGGGCGCCAGTGATTACGAGACCTATCATCGCAAGCAACGCCGTGCCTGAAGTGATATCGCCAAGAGCCACAATAGTTGCGTCATCTTTGACAATGATGCCAGCGTTCTGCATTCCGATGAATGCGATGAAAAGACCAATACCGCCGCCAACCGCATAACGCAGGTTTTTCGGAATAGCATTGACAATAGCCTCTCTGACATTGGTTATCGTCAACAAAATAAATATAAGACCTTCAATAAATACAGCTGTCAAAGCGAATTGCCAAGTGTAGCCCATTCCCATGCAGACTGAGAAAACGAAAAATGCGTTAAGGCCCATTCCTGGAGCAAGACCAAACGGCAGCTTAGCTAAAAACGCCATCGACAAAGTACCAATGATAGCAGCAATGGCAGTAGTTGTAAACACCGCACCAGCTGGCATTCCTTCAAGAAGAGCAAACATCGAAGGATTCACTGCAAGAATATAAGACATTGTGAGAAAAGTCGTTATACCAGCAACGATTTCCGTACGAACATTGTGTTTTTTTGAATCGAAACCGAAAAGTTTGTTTAACATAAATTTAAAATTTTAAATATCTGAAATCAGATGCGAATTTATAGATTTTTATTTAAAAAACAAGCATATTTCAAAGGCCAACACCACAGTTCAATAGCCTTAGCTCAAAAGCCTTAGTTATTATTCAAAACCTCCATCACCATCGAAAGAGAATATCCTTTTCCTACGGCATAGCGTATCAGTTTAGCCTTGCGCTTATATGGGTCACTTTCGTTTATCTTTTTATTTTCAAGAAGTTTTATCAACTCTTCCTTATATGAATCCTGGTCTATTTCAGAAAGGACTTCATCAATGATTTCTCTATCAACACCTTTTGTCATCAACGAAAGCTTAATTTTATTGACGCCCCATTTTTTTAGATTCAATTTTCCTTTCACAAAAGAACGGCAATAACGCTCATCATTGATAAATCCTTCATCTTGAAGAAAATCAACAATAAAATCTCTGTCACTATCCGCGAGTTCGAAAGTATCGAGTTTTGTAAAAATCTCCTTCTTGCAACGATCCTGATAGTCGCAATAATGTATCATTTTTTTCAAAGCAGTTTCTTTATCCATATTAAGTCAACAGTCAACGGACAACAGTCATTGTCCATTTTAACAACTAAAACTCCTCACACATTTTCAAACCTTCTTCTATAGCATTTTCGACTTTCTCAGCCTTTTGCTCTTCTGTACTGTAATCCATGTTTTGTGCCGATATGACGTGTAATTCTCCGAGTCCCCAGAGTTTGCTCAACGCTTTGATGTAAGGTGTCGCCTGTTCCAAGTCATCACCTGTACTGATGTTCATTCCTCTTGTTGTTATATAAAGAACTTTTTCCGCCTTACATAATCCGTAACATTCTTTATCAGTACTTGCGAATGTCACGTTGAAGAGCGACATATTTTCAAAAAAAACTTTCAAAGCACTAGGAAAACTCATATCCCAGAAGGGAGCCGCAATTACGAGTCTGTCAGCAGCAGCCAAACTTCTGGCCATCTCTACATATTCATCCGGAACGATGCCATTAGCTCTATCATTCAAAATATCATTATCCACTACAGGGAATGAATTTTCAGACAATCTGACTATTTCTATCTCATATTTTTCAGATAATTTGTCAATGATAACATCAGCTATCTTTTTGGTATTAGAACCATTTCTCAAACAAGCATCGACACAAAACAACTTCTTCATCTGTAATGATTTTTAGATGCAAAGATAATGAAAGACAAAAAATAAAAAAACAACTTCACTGTAATATTTTATTTTTTATTAGAGTTTCACCTATTAGAAAAATAATTATCTTTACAACCGAAATATAAGATGCCATTATTTATAATATCATCTTTTCACTTCGAAATTAAATCATTTATTATCATAATATTATGAAAAAGTTATTAGTAATTTTATGTTGCATTTTAGCATTACAATCATGCAACAATGGCAATACAGGAACTGAAACCGTCAATGGTTTTGACATCAACTGGACAGGCGACTTAAACAAGAAAGAACAAGACGCCATCAAAGCTATGATTGCAAACATGGTAAAAGTTGAAACTGGCACATTCTTCATGGGTGCACAAAAAGATTCCGTCATATATAACAACTACGACGAAAACGCTACAAGCTGGGAATCTCCAGTACATGAAGTGACAGTAAGCGAATTCTACATCAACAAATACGAAGTGTCACAATTACTTTGGGAAGCCATTATGGGTGAAACTCCTAACAACGAGAAAGACATGCAATGGGAAGATGAATTCGGCAAAGGTGACAACTACCCTGCTTACAGAATCTCTTTCAACGAAGTCGAGACTTTCATCGGCAAGTTAACAGAATACACAGGTTTGAACTTCGCTCTTCCAACAGAAGCTCAATGGGAATACGCAGCAAAAGGCGGCAAAGACACACAATACACATTATATGCCGGCGGCGACAACGTAATCGAATTCGCTTGGATTGACCAAAACAGCGACAAATGTTCTGAAGTAGGAAAGAAAAATCCTAACGCATTAGGTCTCTACGATATGAGCGGCAACGTCTGGGAAATGTGCCGCGACTGGTACTACAACTACACTGATGCTCCTGCAACAGATCCTGTAGGCGAAGCTTATAACGAAGGTCTTAAAGTTTTCCGCGGCGGCAGCTGGAACACAAACGCTCAATCAGCCAGAGTGACAGCTCGCTACAAACAAGGTATCCACTACCGCGACTATAACACTGGTTTCCGCTTGGTCTTAGAATAATTCATAATGCATAATGCATAATTCATAATTATTGTTTGTTGATTATGCATTATGAATTGTGAATTATGAATTAATTTCTGAAGAGTTTATCAATCCATAACGCCTTGCCAATCTTACGCAGGGCGTTTT
>JAZKYG010000166.1:0-6088 GCA_045612025.1 Bacteroidales bacterium | reverse complement strand
GGGATAACGCCAGAAGCGTCGATATTGCGTTGGAAGATTTCAGCATAACCTGCCAAACTTCTTGAACCTTCTTGGATACGAGCACCACCTGAGTCGCAGATACCGATAACAGGAGCACCGACTTTCATTGCTTGGTCCATGACCTTGCAGATTTTCTTTGACATTGTTTCTGACAATGAACCGCCGAATACTGTGAAGTCTTGTGCGTAAACGTAAACTACGCGACCATCTATTGTACCATAACCTGTTACAACACCATCACCAAGATATTGTTGTTTGTCGAGACCGAAGTCAGTAGTACGGTGAGTTAAGAACATGTCAAATTCTTCGAAGCTACCTTCGTCGAGCAACATATTTATACGTTCACGAGCTGTGTATTTTCCTTTGGCATGTTGTGAATCAATACGCTTTTGACCACCACCAAGACGAGCCTCTGCGCGTTTATCTAACAATTCTTGAATTTTTTGTTCAATTACCATAATATTTTAGGATTTAATTGATGTTTCTATTTATTTGGATTATTTGTTTTTGTCTTCGCAAAGTTCTGTCAAGACACCGCATGTTGATTTTGGATGCAAGAAAGCGATGCTTAAACCTTCAGCGCCGCCACGTGGAGCCTTGTCGATAAGTTTAATGCCAGCTGCTTCTGCTTCTGCAAGATGACCTTCAATGTTTTCAACAGCGAATGCAATGTGATGCATACCACCTTTGCCACCGTTCTTCTCAATGAATGAAGCGATTGTGCTTTCTGGTGATGTTGGTTCCAATAATTCGATCTTGGTTTGACCTACCTTGAAAAATGCAGTCTTAACTTTTTGGTCTACAACTTCTTCAATGTTGTAACATTTTGTTCCGAGAAGTGTTTCAAAAAATGGAATAGATTCTTCTAAGCTTGTAACAGCTATTCCAATGTGTTCAATATGAGTTGGATTCATAATAACGTTATTTTTAATTTTAAAAATTCGAATTTGGATACAAAAATAAGATTTTTTTTGAAACTCAGAAACTCATAAGTTAAAAAAGTGTATCTTTACAAATCCATTTAAGCATAAAAAATTCCAACTATGAAATACGTATTGTCATTATTATTAAGCGTTTGCTTCTTTTTTTCAGCATCAGCAAAATCTAATGAAACAGGCAAAGACCTCGATGTAAATCATTATGAGATTCATCTTAAGGATTTTAACATTACAGAAAAATCCATTACAGCATCAACGACAATCACTTTAACTGCACTCAACGACATTGACGTAATCAAGTTGGAGCTTCGTTCATTGAACGTGACATCTGTCGTTTCTGAAGAAATTGACGTTAAAGATTTTTCACAAAACGAAGATATCCTAACTATAAATCTAACATCTACCCTTGCCAAAGACTCCAAAGCATCCCTCACCATCAACTATGAAGGAAAGACTTTCAATGAAAACTGGGGAGGCATCCACTGGAGCAACGACTACGTATATAATTTAGGCGTAGGTTTCGACAGCCAGCCTCACAACCTCGGCAAGACATGGTTCCCTTGTATCGACAATTTCTCCGACAAGGCTTCCTACGATTTATACATCACAATTCCTGAAGCAATGACATCTTCTTGCGGCGGAATACTCTCTGAATCTGTCACTAACGCTGACAGCACAAAGACAGACCACTGGGTCGTAAGCCAAGAGATTTCAACATATCTCATGTCGTTTGCTTTTGGCGACTTCACACTTTGGGAAGAAACATATCAAGGTATCGAAAGAGAGATTCCAATTCAAGTTTATGCAAAACCAAATCAAATAGACAAAGTTGCAGGAACATTTGCCAACATCAAAGAAATCGCCGCTTTCTACGAAGATAAATTCGGTCCTTATCCTTTGAACAGAATCGGTTACGTAAGCACTAACCTCGGCTGCATGGAACATGTCGACAACATTGCACTCGCAAGTTCTTTAATCAATGGAATCGCCACATTCCAAAACGAAAGCCTCATCGCACACGAGATGTCACACGCCTGGTTCGGAAATAAAACGACTTGCGCTACTGCCGGCGACATGTGGCTCAACGAAGGATTCGCCACCTTCTGCAATTATTATTACCTCACAGAACTTTACGGCGAAGAACTTTTCAAAGAATACATGAACGACCTCATCAACAGCATCATCATGTCATGCCACCAAAAAGAAGGATGGATCACATTGAACGAAATGCCTTTAGACCTTACATACGGAACAACAGTCTACGACAAAGGTGCTGTCGTCGTCAACACCATGATGAATTATCTCGGCAGAGAGACATTTGAAAAAGCAATGAAACAGTATCTTGAAAAATTCGCCTACAAAGCAGCTTCTTCTGAAGACTTAAGAGACGCCATTTCCGAGTACACAAACATAGACATGACCGACTTCTTCGACACTTGGGTGTTCACTCCTGGAAGTCCGGTTTATAGCGTAAAATCATTTTCAGCAAAAGCAAACAATGGCAAATACGATGTTGAAGTCGTGATGAATCAAAGACATAGAGGAGCAGAACATATCGGCAACAGCGTAAGATACGAACTGACTTTCGTTGATGAAGACTGGAACACGCACAGCGAAATGGTTGAATGGGACGGCGCAAGCGCTACTATAACAAAGTGCCTCGACTTTGAACCAGCCGCTATCTTCTGCGACTATGAAAACAAATTCGCAGACGCCTGCCACAGCTACACTTATGTAGCAAATAAAAAAGGCAACAAGGAATTCAAAGACGCAAGAATAAAACTCGTCGCCAAAGAAATCAGCGACTCTACATTATTAAGAGTCGAGCATCGTTGGGTCGGAGCCGACTGCAACCTGATTGACGGAAGCAAAATATCTCCTAACAGATATTGGACAATACATCGTCTCGACAAAGGCGAAGCAGTCATCAACGGTGAATTCCAATACCAGAAAAACGACACCTATGACGCTGATTTATTAAAATCAGAAGACGATTCATTAATAATAATGTATCGCAAAGACGGAAATCACCAATGGGAACATATCAATTTCACAATAAAAGGCAACAGCAGCAGTGGCATAATCACAGTAGAAGACATACAGTCAGGAGATTACGCCCTGGGCGTCTGGAATGAAAAATATGTAGGATTGAACGAAACCGATGAAAAAGCAAGTATTGAAATTTATCCTAATCCTGCAAAAGAGCATCTTAACATTGAGTTAAATAAGGAAGTGAAAGGAAAGGTAACGATTGTAAACCAATTAGGCCAGATTGTAAAGGAAATGAATATCGACGGAAAAGAAATCACAATTGACGTTGAAGACCTGACATCTGGAGTTTATTTCATCAATGTTTCAAATCAAAGAATGAAGTTTTTGAAGAATTAAAGACATTTTTTCAGTTAGGAGTTGTTTTTAAACTAAGGCTGTTGGTGTTGGCTTTGAGTCTGAAAGGGCGAAACAGATATAGCATGAGGCATCGTTTTTAGAACTCAAAAACTTTAAAATTCTAGAATTCTAGAGTTTTAGGATTTTAGAATTCTCCAAAAGCGTTAGGGATTGGAGCGGCATCCTTTGCGAGCGGAGGCGTATGCGGAGCAAGCAAAGATATAGCTGATATACATAAAAAAAAGAGACGCAGCGTCTCTTTTTTTATTTTTGAAGTTTTGAGTTTCTGAATTTCAATTATTCAGCAACAACTTCTTCAACTGCTGGTTCGCTTTTAACGATTGTTAATTCTTCGATGAGGTTTGTTGCACCAGCGAACTTGTCGATTACGAATAATACGTAACGAGCGTCAACGTTGATTGTGCGTTGTAATCTTGGTTCGAAGTTGATGTCGCCGCTCATAGCTTCCCAGTTGCCGTCGAATGCGAGACCGATGAGTTCGCCTCTGCTGTTCATGATAGGGCTGCCTGAGTTACCGCCAGTGATGTCGTTTGTTGAAAGGAAGCAAACGACCAACTCGCCGTTTTCGTCAGCATATTGACCGAAGTCTTTAGCTTCGATGAGATCGAGGAGTCTTTGTGGAACGTCGAATTCATAGTCACCAGGAACGTATTTTTCGAGGATACCGTTAGCTGTACAGATGTAGTCGTAAGAAACAGCGTCAGCTGGTTGGTAATCTTGAACTGAACCGTAAGTCATACGTAATGATGAGTTAGCGTCTGGATAGAGGCTCTTTTCTGGTTGTGTTTCAGCGTAGAATTCACGTAAACCTTTAACAAATAAGTGGTTGTTTTCAGCAACAACTTGGTTTGCTGCACGGAATGGAGCGAGACCGCTTACCATGTGAGTTACCATTGCGTTGAATACAACGTATGCAGGGTCTTTTTCAACTTTCTTAGCACTTGGTTTTGCGATGAAAGCATTGATTGATTCTGGTGTTGCGAAAACTGATTTTTCCAAGATATCGTTTGCCAAAGCAACAACGTCACCTTTATATTTCTTTTCAACCAAGTTATAGAAGTTAGGATTTACTTCAGCGTTGAATGTGTTGTAATATAACTTCAACATTTCAACCAACATCTTATCTTCTAATGGTTTGTATGTTTCAGCGAAGTATGCGTCAACGTCGATAGCTTTGAGAGCTTCTTCAGCTGCAGCGATAGCTTCTTTATCTTTGCTTTGAGCAGCTGCTACATATTGAGCGAATTCTGCTGAGATAGCGATAGCTCCTGTTTGTGAAACGAAGTTAGGGAAATAAACTGATGCACTTAATTCAGCGAGTGTGTTGTAGTTTTCTGCCAATGTGTTCAATACGTTGCCGTATTCTTCAACGCGAGCTGGATCAGCATTAACCCATTCTGTGAATTGAGCTTCGAGCTCAGATTTTCTTTCAGCAACTTTATTCTTGCGAAGCATCAACATTTGACCTTCGAAGTTTTTCCATGTGTTAGCAAGACCAGCTTTGTCGTCAGCATACATGATGTTGACAGAAGCGTCTTTTTGCATGAATTCGTCCATGATGTCTGTTTGAAGTTTGAAGATATCGTGGATGATTGGGTAGAATGTTTCTACGTTATAGTCAACACCGTAAGATGTCATATAACGTTCTGTTGTGCCAGGGAAGCCCCAGATCATTGTGAAGTCATCTTGTTGAACGCCATCAAGGCTAACTGGAAGATGATGTTTTGGAGTTAAAGGTTTGTTTTCTGGTGAGTAAGCTGCTGGATTGCCTTCAGCGTCAGCGTAGACGCGGAAGATTGAGAAGTCGCCAGTGTGACGTGGCCACATCCAGTTGTCAGTGTCACCACCGAACTTACCGATTGATGAAGGAGGAGTACCAACGAGACGAACGTCTGTATATACCTGATATACGAACATATAATATTCGTTACCTTCGAAGAAACCTTTGATAATTGGGTTGTATTTGCCATCTTCTGAAGCAGCTGCTTCGAGTTCTGCAGCTTTAGCAGCGATAGCTTGGTTACGTTCTGCCCATGACATTGTGTCGTTCAAAACGCTGAAGATTTGTTCTGTGACGTCTTCCATGCGTACTAAGAATGATGCTGAGATGCCTTCAGCTGGAAGTTCTTCTTCAAAGCTTTTCGCCCAGAAACCGTCTGTTAAATAGTCGTGTTCAACAGTACTGAGTTTTTGGATTGAACCGTAACCGCAGTGGTGGTTAGTGAACATAAGACTGTTTTGAGAAACGATTTCACCTGTACAGAAGAAACCGCGTGGTTTTGCACCTTCTGAAAGACCAACGATAGCGTCTTTCAAGCTGCTGTTGTTGATGCTATAGAGTTCTTCAGGAGTGAGTTGAAGACCCATTTTTTCCATATCAACATAATTCAAACGCTCAACGAACATAGGAAGCCACATTCCTTCGTCAGCGTGTACTTTGCCCACTAATGAGAAAATAGCGAGGGCTACAAATAAGAAAGTTTTTTTCATTTTTGATATTAATTTAAATTGTTAATTGTTCATTATTGTTGGGAGACGCAGCAATTACATATTGTTTATTTTTATGGTGTAATTGATACGTCTCTACAATTCCTAACGCCTAATTATTTATTGCTATTGTCAATCAAGAGTTCTGGTGACATTTCGTAATAGATATCCTTTGGAATACCCATGCCGTTGACTTTGTCGAGGTCAGCTTGGAGAGTTGGTTTGATAACGCC
>JAZKYG010000165.1:0-5523 GCA_045612025.1 Bacteroidales bacterium | reverse complement strand
ATCTGATTGTGCCTTAGCGCCTAAGAAAAGAACGCTTAAAAACAATAATACTAATGTCTTTTTCATAGTTTAATTTAATTAAGGTTATACAATATATACTTCTAATAATTTACATTCTTCGTTTGTTGAAATGATGTCGACCTTATTGACGACATTAGGAACGAGGATACATTCGCCAGCTTTAACTAACTCTGTTCCGCCTTCGTATGACAAGATGAAACTGCCAGATACGCTCATCAAGATTACGAATGAGTCTAATTCAGAATAATCTTTCTTGAGGGCTGCCTCTGCGTCTAACTTAATCAAGTTTGTTGTGAAATAAGGACATGACACTAGTTTAACAGTAGCGTTTTTAACATTCTTGTCATATTTAACCTTGCCGCTGTCTTCTTTCTTGAAGTTGATTGTAGCGAGAGCTTCATCAATATGCAATTCACGTTGCATTCCATAACGATCGATTCTGTCCCAGTCGTAAACACGGTAAGAAGTGTCGCTGGTCTGTTGGATTTCCGCCACCATACAGCCTGCCCCGAGAGCATGGATTTTTCTTGCAGGGATAAAGAAAGTGTCGTCAGTTTTTACTTTCTCGTAATTAAGCATATCACCAACTGTCTTGTCTTTGATAGCCTGTTCGAATTCTTGAGGAGTTACATCTCTATTGAAACCTGAAACAAGACTAGCGTCTTTTTCTGCATTCATGACATACCACATTTCTGTCTTGCCGTTATGCAAGCCTATCTCCTGTGCCAATTCATCGTCTGGATGTACTTGAATAGAAAGATTATCAAGAGGGTCGATTATTTTTACCAACAATGGGAATCTTTCACCGAATCTGTTAAAGACTTCCTCACCAACCAAATCGCCCATGAAAGTCTCAATAAGATCATTGAGTTCATCACCTGCGAAATCACCATTAGCCACTATGCTGTTCTGACCTTCAAGACCAGAAAGAAGCCAAGCTTCACCACAGTTCATCAATTCACCAAAGTCTTGGTTTAGAACAGTTTTAATATGTTGTCCACCCCATATTTTCTCAAAATATGCAGGAGTAAACTTTAAAGGATATAAAACACTCATTGACGTCAATTTAAGGTACAAAGATAATACTTTTCTTTTTTGCTGAAATATTAAAGCGATTAAAAAATTATTTTTACTTTTGAAGTCAACAGACAACGGACAACTGTCAACAGACTTTTACCAATTAGAAGCAAAATGAAAACACTTGAAAAACTTAGAGATAAATTAAACAAAAACGCTGAATTATCGGGTCAGGAGAAGGAGACGAATAAGATTATTAATAAATTTTTAGAGAAGACAAACCCCGATGTTCATTATAAAAATGTTGGAGGCTACGGCATCATCGCAATATATAAAGGCATTGAAGAAGGAATGAATATCTTATTACGCGCCGACATCGACGGACTTAACATTCCTTCGGGTCAACAGACAACGGACAACAGACAACAGTCAGGATCAAAAGCCAATAGCCAACTGCCAATAGCCAACTGCCAGTATTCCCATCGTTGCGGCCATGACGGTCACGCAACTATATTATGCGGACTCGCGATGCGTTACGGGAAGCAACGTCCGGCAAAAGGCGATGTGATACTTCTCTTCCAGCCTGCAGAAGAAACAGGAGAAGGCGCGTTGGCAGTCATCAACGACCCATTATTCAAAGATATAAAAATCGATATGGCTTTTGCCTTACACAACCTTCCTGGCTACGCCAAACATCAGGTCATCTTGAAGAAAGGCTGCTTTGCTTCTGCTTCTTTAGGATTGAAGCTCATATTTGACGGAGCGACTTCGCACGCCTCGCAACCTGAGAAAGGCAACAATCCTCAGCGCGTGATCACGACTTTGCTCGATGCTTTTCAGAAGAAATATGAAAATCTTAAAAGAGATAAATATCGTACGACTCTCACTGTGACACACGTCTCCATCGGCGAAGAGACATTCGGCGTCACTCCTGGTCATGCAGAGATTTGGCTTACACTGAGAAGCCAGGATGATAAATCCCTACGGAATCTCACTGATAGCACAATCGCTCTTTCGGAATACGTTGCTAAAGAATTCAAATTGAGATTTTCTCACAGCATACACGAGGCCTTTGCTACGACGATAAATACCAGTCGAGAAGTCGACATCGTTGAACAAGTTGCCAAAGACTTGAAGTTATCCGTCAACTACATCAAAGAACCATTCCCATGGTCGGAGGATTTCGGACGCTTCGGAAGCATCTGCCCTATCTGTCTCTTCGGATTGGGTTGCGGTTTCGAACACGAACCGCTTCATAGTCCGGTTTATGATTTTGAAGACGAAATCATCGACACTGGAGTTGAGATATTCTATCAGTTAGGAATTAGGAGTTAGGAGTTTTTAATAGTAGCCGTCAATGCGTTAGGGATTGGAGCGGCATCCTTTGCGAGCGGAGCGAGCAAAGATATAGCGGAAAGCCCGACGGCGAAGCCGGAACGCCCTAAATTCAATTCATAATGCATAATGCATAATTCATAATTAAAAGTTAGCTGTCAGAGTCAGAGTTCAAAAAAACTTTAGCCTTTAGCCTTTGGCCTTTAGCCTTTTTATTATATTTGCGAAATAAAATTACTCTAAATGAAAGTATGTGTTTTTTGCGGTAGCAGCATGGGCAACGACCCTCGATACAAAGAAGCTGCTGAACGATTGGGCGAGGTCCTTGCTCAACACGACTGCACATTATATTACGGCGGAGCAAGCGTCGGCCTTATGAAAATCATCGCCGACAAGATGCTGGAAAAAGGCAAAAAAGTAGTAGGCATCATTCCTAAGCTCATCACAGATATGGAGATAGCTCACGAAGGCGTGACTGAAATGATTGAGACAGAAACGATGGCGGAACGCAAGCTGATGCTCATCAGCGAGTCTGACGCATTCATCGCGATGCCTGGCGGCTTCGGCACATTAGATGAAATCTTTGAGATCACAGTGCAAAATCAGCTTCGTATATCAGACAAGCCTGTCGCTCTTTACAACACATTGAATTATTACGACAGCATGTTGCAATTCATAGACCATGCCGTCAGCCAAGGTTTCATACGAAAGGAACATCGCGACAACATCATCGTCAGCGACGATCCTGAAGTTTTATTCAAAGAATTAAGCAGACATAAATCCATCGGCATTGAGCAATGGATTGAAGACATCAAAGAAGAAAGTAACCAACAAGTCTGAAGGCTTAAACAGATATAACGTATGGCATCGCCATATGACTTAACAGAACAACACACAACACCATGAACATAATAGGAATCACAGGAACAATAGGTGCAGGCAAAGGCACAATAGTAGATTATCTCGTAAAAGAAAAAGGTTACGTACATTATTCAGTACGTGAATTTCTTGCAGAGGAAGTAAAGAAAAGAGGTCTTGAAGTCAACCGCGACACTCTTACAGAAGTAGGCAATGACTTAAGAGCAAAGCACTCTCCAAGTTATATCGCGACACAGCTTTACGAGAGAGCTTTCGCGACAGGCAAGAACGCAGTGATAGAAAGCATACGTGCCATAGGCGAAGTGAACGCCCTTCGTTCAAAAGGCAACTTCTACCTCTTCGCCGTCGACGCTGAGCAAGAGATTCGTTATAAACGTATCCGTGAGAGAAAATCAGAGACAGACTCTGTCAGTTTCGAGACTTTCGTCGCTAACGAAGCTCGTGAGATGAATTCCGACGATCCTAACAAGCAAAACTTATCAGCTTGCATCAAAGAAGCAAACTTCTTATTCTTGAACAACGATACCATCGCCGACTTACACAAGAAAGTCGAAGAAGTCTTGGCCAAGATTGGCGAGCAGGAATACAAGCGTCCTTCATGGGATGAATATTTCATGAACCTAGCAGACACTGTTGCAGAACGCGCCACATGCAATCGTGGAAGAAGCGGCTGTGTCATCGTCAAAGACCGTCAGATATTAGTGACAGGCTACGTAGGCGCACCGACAGGATTGCCACATTGCGATGAGGTAGGACACCTTTTCAAGAAGATGATACACGAAGACGGACGCATCACACAGCATTGCGTTAGGACAGTCCATGCAGAACAAAATGCCATCGCTCAGGCAGCACGCAGAGGCATCGCTTTAGAAGGAAGCACATTGTATTGCAGAATGACTCCATGCAGAACATGTGCTATGTTGATTATCAACTGCGGCATCGAGAGAGTCGTCTGCCAAAGGAAATACCACGACTGTGCCGAGTCGGAGGCAATGTTCAAGATGGCAGGAATCCAGTTGGAATATATCTACGAAGAAGTACAGCAGTACGACAAGCAGTAAAGTCGCAAAGACATAAAGTCTCAGAGACGCAAAGTAGAGACGTGTCGACGACACAAAAGAGATATACTAGGTGTCGTTGATGCGTCTTTTTAGTTAGGAGTTAGGAGTTAGGAGTTGGGAGTTAGAAGTTGGGAATTTTTAGGATATATAAAAAAAGAGGACACTTTTCAGTATCCTACTTCGTAGTAGCGGGGACAGGATTTGAACCTGCGACCTCCGGGTTATGAGCCCGACGAGCTACCAGACTGCTCTACCCCGCATCATGAAATTCAAATAAAACAACTTTTTTTGTTTTATTTGCGAGTGCAAAGATAAATCAATTTTCTTTACAAGTCAAGTTTTTTTTCATAAAAAAAGCGCACTATAAATTCCAAAGCTAAATAACAGATTATCAATACATTTATAATTTATCCGTCACATAACTACTTTAACCTCTACACTCTATACTATCTAAAAACATCTAAATTAATTCCGTAAGTCCATTCAATATAGTCGATGGAACCTATATGGACCTTCATGAAAGCTCCTACAAATTGATTTCTTTTTGTTCCAAAATAATATTTGAGACCAAGTCTTTCGTAATAGTTAGAATATGCACTTGGTAGATATTTGAATTCAAAAGGTGTTGTATCAGATAGACCCCATGACTTTTTCTCGTCGGTGCCTTTATAAATACCATGATATAAATAATATGACAATCCGAAGCAGAAAGCGACTTTGTTGTACAAAACTTCAAACATGGCTGAAGCTGCCATATGCATTGAGTTTATCGGTCTATATTCGCATAAAGGAACGTTTAAGATACCTGCTTCGTAATTGTCTTTGGCTTGTAGATATTTAACTTTTGTCTCATCGGTATAACAGAAGTCTAAGCCGACATCATATCTGAACATTGGATGGAAATGACGTGATACACCTATTCTGAAAGTGTTACTCAAATAATATCCAGTTTCGCCAGGAATCTCTCCATTACGTCTGGTGTTAGTCTGTAAGAATCCCGGTGCCTCACTGAGGAAAATATATGTCTTCTTCTTAAATGGCTCCCATTCGCTATAGGTAAAATCTTCTCTTCCGTCGATATTATAGCGACAATTCAGCTGATAACCATATACGTTGACACCATTATTAGGTAATATTATAGCTCCGTTAGAAGAATGTGCAAACCAGAAACGCAATCCCAAGTCCAAGTTGCGACTTATTCTGAAAGTAG
>JAZKYG010000164.1:0-11406 GCA_045612025.1 Bacteroidales bacterium | reverse complement strand
TGTATTACGTCAACTTGGTTTCGACTATGTATTTGATACAGACTTTGCAGCCGACTTGACAATTATGGAAGAAGGTACAGAGTTGCTCCAACGTATCGACAGATTTACACAACGCGACACCTCAGTCCGTCTCCCAATATTGACATCATGCTGCCCTGGTTGGGTTAACTTCTTCGAACATAACTTCCCAGATATGCTCGACGTTCCATCAACAGCAAAATCTCCACAACAGATGTTCGGCGCTATCGCTAAGAGCTACTGGGCAGAGAAGATGGGCATCAAACGCGAAGACTTGGTTGTCGTTTCTATCATGCCATGTTTGGCTAAGAAATACGAATGCAAACGTGAAGAGTTCTACGTAAATGGCAACCCAGATGTTGACTACGTTCTCTCAACACGTGAGTTGGCTCGCTTGATCAAGCAATTCAACTTAGACCTTAAAGAAATGCCAACAGCAGATTTCGACAACCCACTCGGCGAATCAACAGGTGCAGCTGTCATCTTCGGTGCTACAGGCGGTGTTATTGAAGCAGCAGCTCGTACAGCATACGAAGTATTCACAGGTAAGAAACTTGAAAAGATAGACTTCACTGAATTACGTGGTCTCGAAGGCATCCGCGATGCATGGGTCGACTTTAACGGAACACCAATCCATATCGGTATCGCTCACGGCTTGAAGAACGCTCGTACATTGCTCGAAAGAGTTCGCGAAGGTAAAGAACAATTCCACGCTATCGAAGTCATGGCTTGCCCTGGCGGATGTATCGGCGGAGCTGGTCAACCTTACCACCATGGTAATAGCGATATTATCAGAAAACGTCTCGAAGCAACATACGAAGAAGATCGCAACAAACCAATTCGTAAGTCACACGAAAATCCTTCAGTCATCCAATTATATAAGGAATATCTTGGAGAACCATGTGGACATAAATCACATGAACTTTTACATACACATTACTTCGACAAATCAGACCATGTCGAGATTGGCGAATAAAAAGTGTTATTTGTTTAATGATTAAAATGTAAATATTATGGCAGTTATAAAATTATCAGAATCCAAGATAAACTTCGTGAAAGGTATTTGTAAATCTTTCAACAACGAACCAGGTGAAGTCATCAACGTGCTTCATAAAGTTCAAGGCGAATTCGGTTATCTTTCAGCAGAAGTTCAAGAATTGGTAGCAGAAGAGTTACATATTCCAGTAGCAAGAGTATATGGCATCGTTTCTTTCTACTCATTCTTCACTATGACACCAAAAGGTCGTTATCCAATCTCAGTATGTTTGGGTACAGCATGTTATGTTCGTGGTGCAGAGAAAGTCATTGATGAATTGAAACGTCAGCTCGCAATACAAGTAGGCGGCACAACGGCAGACGGCAAGTTCTCATTGAACTGCTTGCGTTGCGTCGGTGCTTGTGGCTTGGCTCCAGTTATGATGATCGGCGACAAGGTTTATGGTCGCGTGACACCAGATAAAGTGGCTGGAATCTTAGCTGAATACAATAATTAAGATATAGACAATTAAAGGACATTGAGTAAAATCAATAGTCAGAGTCAATAAAAAAACTGTGGAGAAATCCGCAGTTTTTTTTATATTTGCACATAAGAAAAAATATATAAACAAAATACTAAAACGATGAAAAGAAATACTATCATTGCTATGTTCTTGATGCTTTTGACTATAGGTCTTAATGCTCAGAACTTTGTGTCAACAATGCCTGCTAATAGAAATGCGATTCTTGAAGAATTCACAGGTTCGTATTGTCTGTACTGTCCAGAAGGACATAAATTGGCTAAGGAATTGGCAGCCTCTAATCCTGATAAAATCTTCATTGTTAACCTTCATACGGTTGATTATGCAATTTCTAATTTCATAACAACAGATGCTGATGCGATATATTCAGGATTCATTGTTAATAGTTACCCTTCTGCTCTTGTTAATAGGACAACAGAGAAGTCACTTTCTCGTGGAGAATGGGGCGCTAACCTTCAGCAGCAGCTCGAACAAGTCGCTGAATGTAATGTGGCAGGTCAGGTGGCTATTGATAAAGAATCGCGTAAGGCAACGATAACTGTGGAAGTTTACTATACCTCAAACAGCTCTGTGGAAACGAATTATCTCAACGTGATTATGTTGCAAGATAACATTTATGCTCGTCAAAATAGCGGAGGACAATGGGTGGAGGATTATTGTCACATGCATGTGTTCCGCGATGCAATCACTCCATCATGGGGTGAAGCGATAAGTCCTACAACAGCAGGAACTCTTGTCACAAAGACATATACTTATGATATCCCTCAGAAGATAGGTTTTGATGTTAAACTGGATGATATTCAATTTCTCGCTTTTGTGACAGAAAAATATCAAGGTGAAGCTACACGTCCTATTCTCAATGCAAATAAATTGCATACAATATTTGTGACAAGTGACGAGATACATCCAAGCATATTGTCTCTCGGCATGACAGACGGTATTTCATGTTCGAACGATAAGGTGATAAATGTTGCAGTTAACAACAGCGGTTTGAATGAACTTACATCTTTGAAATTTGAAGTCTCCGTCGATAATGGCGAAACTGTGACAAAGACATGGGAAGGTTCAATATCTTCATATAATACCTTGGCAGTGGAACTTGAATTGAATATTCCAGAAGGAATTCATGATGTAAATGTGAAAATAGTTGAAGCTAATGGAGTTAAATTCGAGACAAGTAAGACTGTCACTGTCAACAACGAAGGATTTGCTATTGCAGAAACGACAAGTGATATGGCAGAAATCACAATAGAACTGATGCAAGATAAATACGGCTCACAAATCACTTGGGAGTTGATAGCTTCAGATTATTCAGTGTTGGCATCTGGTGGTCCATACGAAAACTTGAAAGGTTCATCAGCGACTGAATTGCATAATGTCAAGGTTAAAGTTCCAGTTGGTGAATGCGTTAAGTTTATCATCAAAGACTCAAAGAAGAATGGTATCTGCTGTCAATATGGCGAAGGCTATTATAAAATCTTAGATGAAAAAGGCAATGCTATTGTTGATGGCGATGGAGCATTCGGTGAAGAAGCATCTCATATTGTATCAATAGTTAAAGGTGAAGACGGAGTGGAGGAAATGGCTTCGGCATTCAGTATCTATCCAAATCCTGTCGATGACATACTTTATATCAATGCAGAAACGGAGGTTGAAGAAGTAAGCGTTTATGATGTTTATGGTAGACAACAGTTAACAGTCAACGGACAACCGTCGTCAATTGACGTTGCTGACTTAAACAGCGGAATTTATTTCGTAAGAATAAAGACAAATGATAAAGTCGTTGCTAGACGATTTGTTAAAGAGTAAAATTGGTAGATTCATAATTGAAAAGCGCTACGATCGTAGCGCTTTTTTATTTTGAGTTTTTGAATTTCTGAACTTCTGAGTTTCAAACAATGTTAACTTCCGGTTTGATTTCAATGCCGAATTTCTCTTTTACGCTGTCTTGGATTTTCTTCATGAGGTTCAGGATTTCCTCTGGTTTTCCGTCTCCGTAATGAACCAATACCAAAGCCTGCTTGTCCCAGACTCCTACATGATTTTCTTTATGACCTTTCCAACCAGCCTTGTCGATTAGCCATCCTGCTGGTATCTTTACGCCTTTGTCGTTAGGATATGAAGGCATCTCGGGATATATTTCTTTAAGATTGTTGAAGATGTCTTCACTGACGATAGGATTTTGGAAGAAACTGCCGACACTGCCGACAACGCCTACTTCAGGAAGCTTTTCTGCGCGTATGGTTTTTATCGCATTGGCGACATCAGATAGAGTAGGGGATTCTATATTTTTTTTAAGTAAGTAGTCTTTGATATTGCCATATTCCAACTTCAAATCGGCATTATTCTTCAACTTGAAGTCAATGGCTACGATAAAATATTTCTTGTTTTCTTCTCTCTTGAAGATGCTGTCGCGATAGGCAAAATGACAGTCTTCATTTTTAAATATAACTCTATTGCCGCTTGTCAAGTCAATGGTGTAAACACAGTCAATACAGTCTTTCACTTCAACGCCATAAGCTCCGATGTTTTGAACAGGAGAAGCACCGACACTGCCTGGAATGTCTACAAGATTTTCAAGTCCGTAAAGATTGTTGTCTATTGTAAAATCGACAAAGTCTTTCCATATTTCACCCGACATACATCTTACTATGGTAAGATTCTGAGATTCTAAGGAGTCTTCAGGGTTTATGCTTATTCCTTTGAGATTGGAGTGTATTATATTTCCGTCGAAATATTCGTCTTGAAAAAGAATGTTGCTGCCGCCTCCTAAAATCAAGGTCTTGTTATCGGAGAATACATTTTCTTCAATGAGTTTGTCTATGTCTTTCAATGAGTTGATTTCATAAAAGTTTTTTGCAACGATATCAAAGCCCATAGTATTCAGTTTTAATAAAGAGCATTGATTTTTAACAATACTATTTGACAAAGTCTGTTGTTTGTTATCCGTTGTCTGTTGTCCTTTCATAGAAATATTTTTTTTCAAAATTAAGTTTTTTTTGCAAAAGTAAGACATAAAAGATTTAATTTTATAATCTCAAAAAGTGAATGAAATTGAAACGTGTAATAGTATCGGTAATCAACGACTTAGTAACAGACCAAAGAGTAAACAAGTCGTGCCTGACACTTCAGAAGGCTGGTTTTGAAGTGTTATTGGTTGGTCGTAAGCAGAGAAAAAGTCCAGATATGGATGAGCGTCCGTATGCTTCGCATAGAATGAGGCTTATCTTTGAAAAAGGACCTCTTTTTTATGCTGAATATAATATCAGACTTTTCCTGTTTCTGCTGTTCCATCGTGCCGATTGTCTTTTGTCTAACGACTTGGACACATTGTTGCCGTCTTTCCTTATTTCAAAGATAAAGAGAATCAAACTCATCTACGACAGTCACGAATATTTTACAGAGGTGCCGGAACTTGTTAGTCGTCCGAAGGTGCAGAAGGTGTGGCGTGCGATAGAGGAATTTGTCTTGCCTAAGATGAAGGAGATGATTACCGTCAACGAATCTATAGCTAATCTGTTTCGTGAGAAATATGGCATTAAGGTTCATGTGATTAGAAACATCCCTATGCGAAAGATGTTACCAGAGCCAACTACGAGGGAAGCTTTGGGTATTCCTGCTGACAAACATATACTTATCCTTCAAGGTTCTGGAATTAACATTCACAGAGGTTCAGAGGAACTTGTCGATGCAATGCAGTATCTCGATGATTGTATCTTATTGATAATAGGCGGCGGTGATGTGCTTCCTATCTTAAAGCAGAAAGTGAAGGAAAACAATTGGGATGATAAAGTGCGTTTCTATCCTCGTATGCCATATAAAGATATGATGGCGATAACACGTCTAGCAGAAATAGGCTTTACCTTAGACAAACCTAATAATCTGAATTACCTGTTCAGTCTGCCAAATAAACTATTCGATTACATTCAGGCCAATGTTCCGATAATAGCATCGCATCTCACGGAGATAGAACGTATCATCAGGGATTATAATATAGGTACTTTCATAGAAGAACATAATCCTGAACATATAGCAAAGAAAATCAAGGAAGTCATTTCTGATGAAGAGACTTTGAAAACATGGAAAAATAATCTTAACTTCGCTGCTCAAGAGTTATGTTGGGAAAACGAAGAACAAACATTGATAAAGATTTATGAGCAATACATCTGATAAACATTTGCATATCGTAAGTTTCGATATACCATATCCTGCCAATTACGGCGGTGTTATTGATGTTTTCTTTAGGATTAAGGCACTCTCTGAACGAGGTACCAAAATTCATTTGCATTGTTTTGTATACGGTCGTGAGCATTCGGAATACCTTGAGAGTTTCTGTTATTCAGTAAATTATTATAAGAGAGATTCTAATGTTCCAAGATTGTTTAATTCAACGCCTTACATAGTGTGTTCACGTGATTGTGAGGAATTGAGAAATAATCTTTTGAAAGACGATTATCCGATATTGTTGGAAGGATTGCATTGTTGCGGAGTGCTTACCCATGATGAGTTTAAAGACCGAAATATTATTGTGAGAGCACATAATATTGAACATGAGAATTATGAACATCTCGCTAAGATTGAAGTCGATACTAAGAAGAAGATGTATCTTAAACAAGAGGTGGCTAAGTTGAAAGACTTTGAATCCGTTTTGCATAAAGCTAAGGCGATATTGGCAATCTCTCAGAAAGATTATGAATATTTTTCTGAGAAATATAAGAATGTCCATAAGATGACGGCGTATAATGCCTATACAGAAGTTGATATCATAGAAGGCAGCAGCGATTACGTCTTGTATCATGGAAACCTTTCTATTGCTGAGAATTATTCGGCTGCTGAATATCTTGTCGAGACATTTAAAAAGATTAAGATAAAACTGAAGATTGCAGGTATGAATCCTCCGCAGCATCTTGTTAAGATGATAGAGGAAGTTGATAATGTAGAACTTATCGATAGTCCTGACGATCAGACTCTGTTCGACTTGATACGTCATGCTCATATAAATATATTGGTGACAGAACAAGCGACTGGACTTAAGCTTAAACTGTTGAATACATTATTCAACGGACGATTCTGTCTTGTCAATGACAAGATGGTTGATGGCTTGGATGTCAATGGCTTGTGTTATGTCGTCAATGACCAGAATGCTATAAGATTTGCGGTAGATGAGCTTATGCCACGACGTTTTGATGCTCACCAGATAGAACGTCGTAGAAAGAATATGAAGAAATTTTACAATATCGAGGAGGCTACTGATTTACTGCTTAAGTTGATAGGTTGAGTTGATATTATGCATTTTGCATTATGAATTATGAATTAGATAAGATCTCGATAAAAAATGCAGCAGAGCAGTTGAATGTCTCTGTTGTCAGTATTCATAATTGGATTAAGGACGGTTCTTTGCAGACTACAGATAATATTCTTACGCAAAAGAATATAGATGACTTCAGAGATAATTTCCTGAATAGCAAGAAACTGTCTTCTCGTGCAAATAAACAATATAAAGACTTGCATAACCATAAGTCTTTGTCGGAAGAGATAAAGAAGAATCTTAGAACTTCAATGTCTGGCGATGATGTCTCTTCTAAGTATGAATCCTCATTGTCGGAGTCGTATAAAAACAAGGAGGGAATTTATTATACGCCTCAGCATATTGTAGAGGATATGTTAAAATCTATTGATGAAACAGAGGCCAAACTGTTTTTGGATCCTTGTTGCGGTTCTGGTAATTTTATTATTGAGGCGATAAAGAAAGGCATAGCTCCTCAGAATGTGTATGGTTTCGATATTGATGAGAATGCTGTTCTTATTGCCAAGAAAAGAATCAAGGATTTGTGCGGTTATGATAGTGAAAATATAGTTTGTGCAGATTTTCTAAGCCAAAAACCAAAAACAAAAAGCCCAAAGTTCGATTATATCTTCACGAATCCTCCTTGGGGAAAGAAACTGAAAAGAAATGAGAGAGAACGTTTCTCGTTGATGTATGATGCTGGTAACAGCATTGATACATCGTCATTGTTTTATTTTGCTTCTTTGAAAGTGTTGAAAGAAAATGGCAAGATAGGAATGCTGTTACCGGATTCTTTCTTTAATATAACATCTTTCGAAGATGCTCGTAAGTCGTTGATGACTTTGCAGATCAATCGTTTTGTCGATTATGGCAATGCTTTTAAAGGACTGATGGCAAAGGCGATGACTTTTGTCGCGACCAAAGTCAACAGTCAACAGATAACAGCTAACAACCAAATACAATGTGAGATATATAATGTTAAAAAACATTTGCGTTCACAGGATGGTTTCCTTGATGTTCCTAAGCATATCTTTAATTTCCATATTGAAGAAAAGGAAAACGATATAATACGTCATGTCTTTTCTTTGCCGCATGTCACATTGAAAGATAATTCTGAATGGGCTTTAGGAATTATCACTGGCAATAATGAGAAGTTATGTCATAAGGAAAAGGGTGATGGGCTTGTTCCGATTTTCCGAGGCAAGGATATTTTTAAAGACAAGATGGCAGAACCGTCTTTATTTGTTAATGAAAATTTAGAAGGCTGCCGTCAGGTGGCAGACTTGAGATATTATAAATCGGAGAAAGTGATTTATCGTTTCATATCAAATAAGATAGTGTGTTATCATGATACGGAGCGGCGTTATATTTTGAACAGCGCCAATCTTTTTGTCTTGAACGATGATTTCCCTATAACGTATTCGCAGCTTGTTGACCTGTTGAATTCAGAGTTTATGAACTGGCTTTTCAGAAGTATATTCAATACACATAAAGTCTTGCGCAGCGATTTGGAGTCGTTGCCGATTTTTCACGAATATTTTAAGAAGTACGAAAAATTCTCTGAAGAAACACTAATGGAATACCTTAGGTGTAATGCATAATTCATAATGCACAATGCATAATTATTTTTATTATGAATTATGAATTTTTTTTCATATCAACTACCGTTCCCTCATCGCATTTGATGATTCTTGAAGGGTATTTCAAGATGAGGTTATAATTGTGTGTTGCCATGAATATGGTCTTTCCTTTTGAACTGATGTCGCGGAGCAGATCCATAATGTCGTTTGTTGTCTCAGGGTCGAGGTTGCCTGTCGGTTCATCGGCGAGTATGAGAGCAGGGTCGTTGAGGAGCGCTCTTGCAATTGCGATACTTTGCTGTTCGCCTCCTGACAGTTGATGAGGCATCGACTTGCGTTTGTGAGGAAGTCCTACTTGCATAAGTACTTCATCGATTCTATTGGAGATGGCCGCTTTATCTTTCCATCCTGTTGCGTCTAATACGAAAGAGAGGTTATCTTCGACGTTACGGTCGTATAAAAGCTGGAAGTCTTGAAACACAATGCCAATCTTTCTTCTCAACATAGGGATGTCTTTTCTTTTTATTTTACGAAGGTCATATCCAGCTATAGTCAGTTCGCCTTCTTTTGCTGGAAGGTCGGCGTATAATGTCTTTAACAATGATGATTTTCCGCTGCCAGTCTTGCCGATTAAATAAACAAACTCACCTTCGTCTATTGTAAAGTTGACATCTTTTAACACCTTTTTGTTATGTTGAAAGATAGACGCATTTTTAAATGATATGACGCTTTTTGAATTCATAATTTACAATTCATAATTCATAATGCAAATATATAAAAAATGACAAAGGCTAATGGCAAACTCCTAACTCCTAATTCCAAACTCCAAACTCCCAATTGTCACCAACTTCCGCCAGCGCCTCCGCCACCGAAGCTGCCGCCACCGAAACCGCCGAAGCTGCTGCCTCCGCCGAAACCTCCCGAACCTCCCGAGAATCCGCCCCAGTGGTTGTGATGGTTATGTCGATTGCTGTTGGAAAACAAACTCGCCCAGAACAAAGCTCTCCAGATAGAAGAGACATCGTCTTTTGAGGAATATGTCTTTCCGGCTTTCCCCGCAAAGTTAATAAATGTTATCATTACAATCATCATAAAGATGAAGAATAATAAAATAAAAGTTTCGGCATTTTCATCTGGCTGTTCTTCTGCAGAGAAACCGCCTGATGCTAGTTTGATTATAGAGTCGATGGCATGGTTGACACCGCTGTAATAGTCGTTGTATCTGAATGCTGGTATCATCTGTGTTTCAATGATACGTTTTGCCAATGCGTCAGGAACATATTGTTCTAGTCCATAACCGACGCTGATGAAGACTTCGCCTTTGGTTTCATTCTTTGGTTTTACAAGTATAACGATGCCGTTATTTTCTTTTGTGCCGACGCCCCATTTCTCGCCAAGCTGATATGCGAAGTCGGCTGCTGTGGTACCTTGTAAGTCGTTGATAAAAACGACGGCGATCTGTGTTGACGTAGTATCGTTATAGTTTCGTAATTTCTGTTCTAGAAGGTTCGCTTGATTCGTTGTCAATGTGTTTGTGAAGTCGTTGACAAGTCGTGGAGGAGACGGACGATTAGGAATCCGCTGAGCGTGACAAATGGAAACAACGAATAACAATAAAAACAATATAGAGGTTTTCAAACCACTAATATTCACAAATCTGCTTCTGATATCTCTGTTCATAATTGTCCATTAAAATTATCCACTAAAAATCACGAAATATTCACTAAAACTCCTCAATTCCTCATACCCTTAACTCCAGACTCCTAACTCCTAATTCCTAACTAAAAGAAATCTCATCACTAAGCTCATTAATGTCGTCGCTCTGATAAGGGAAATAAGTCTTGAGTTTTTCTCCGCATTTCAAGATGGCGGATGTCAGACCTTCGGTGAATTGACCGTCCTTGAAATGTCTTGTCATCTCATCTTTGATGTCGTTCCAGAAGTCGTGTTCTACATTTCTGTTGATGCCTTCGTCGCCGATTATTGCAAATTTATGGTCTTTGACGGCTAGGTAGAAAAGGATGCCGTTGCGCGCGGCAGTACGATCCATCTTCAAATCGTAAAACAATTCTGCCGCGCGCTCCAGTGCCTCTTCCTTACAATGATTCTCAATATGCACTCTGATCTCACCAGAGGTGTTGAGCTCTGCTTCTTTGATGGCAGCGACAATCCTCTGCTGCTCTTCCTTTGAAAAGAATGTTCTTGATGTCATCGTTATAAATTTTTAAGTTTAGAATTCAACTTTTGGTGCTACCTCAGAACCAGCAGCTGCTTCAAAATATGCTTTCTTGTCGAAACCGAACATATTGGCTACTATGTTAGTAGGAAATCTGCGTAAGCCAGTGTTATATTCTTTCACAGCTTCGTTGAAATTCTTTCTCTCAACAGAAATACGGTTTTCTGTGCCTTCAAGCTGTGCCTGTAGTTCCATGAAATTCTGGTTTGCCTTCAAGTCTGGATATTTCTCCACTGTGACTAAAAGTCTTGACAATGCGCCTGACAACTGGTCTTGTGCTGCTTGGAAAGCCTTGATGTTTTCTTCTGTCAAGTTGTCTGCGTTGAAGTTTACCGATGTTGCCTTTGCACGAGCTGCAACGACATCAGTAAGTACTTGCTGCTCATGTTCTGCATAGCCTTTTACTGTCGCTACAAGATTAGGGATGAGGTCGGCGCGACGTTGATAAACATTCTCGACCTGAGCCCATTTAGAATTAACATTCTCTTCTTTTACTACCAAACCGTTGTATTTGCCGATGAACCAAAATACTATCAAGGCAACAATGCCAACGATTAAAATGATTGTGTTTTTGTTTTTCATATTTTCTCCTTTTTTATTGCTATGAGCAGTGAGCTATGAGCAGTGAGCATTGCTTATGGCTCATAGCTCATGCCTCAATGCTTAAATCTCGTTAAAACTTCTCTTGACAAACTCGTTCAAATCCTTGCCTTTCAATAAGTTCTTTGAAAGACGTGCCAAGTCGTACAGATGTTTGACGATCTTAGC
>JAZKYG010000163.1:0-5112 GCA_045612025.1 Bacteroidales bacterium | reverse complement strand
AATTATTCTTATTATACAATTGGTTAGCCAAATTACTTTGCGCATATTGATTACCTTGTTCAGCAGACTTTTGATACCATTCTATGGCAATATCTATATTTTTTGTAACACCTACGCCTTTTTCATAACATAAACCCAAAGCATTTTGAGCATCATCAAGTCCCTGTTCTGCAGCTTTTGTGTACCATTTTACAGCTTCAACAAAATCCTTTGTAACACCGCGACCATCTTCATATAACAATCCCAAACAATATTGCGCTAACAGATTTCCTTGTTCTGATGCCTTACGATACCATTTTGCAGCTTCCACCAAATCTTTCGTTACACCATATCCATATTCATAACAACGTCCCAAATTACCTTGTGCTTGTGAATGACCTTTTTCTGACGCCTTAGCATACCATTTCGCAGCTTCTGTATAATCTTTTATGGTAAAATAATAACAATTTCCCAAATAAAATTGTGCATGTATATTGCCTTGTTCAACAGATTTACGATACCATTCTATAGCGGCTTTTATATCTTTTTCCACTCCTATTCCTTTTTCATAACATCTACCTAATGCACATTGCGCAGCAGAGTGTTTTTTTTCCGCAGATTTGGTATACCACTTAGCAGCTTCCATCAAATCTTTTGCAATTCCCAAACCATTTTCGTATAAATATCCTAAATTATATTGAGCATACTCATCACCTTGCTCTGCAGACAATCGATACCATTTTGCTGCATCTGTAAAACTCTTAGAAACACCTTTACCTAATTCATAACAAAGTCCCATACGATATTGAGCATAAACAAAACCTTGTTCAGCAGACTTTTGATACCATTTTACAGCATCAACATAATTATTCTTATTATACAATAGGTTAGCCAAATTACTTTGCGCATATTTATTACCTTGTTCAGCAGACTTTTGATACCATTTTATAGCTTCATCATTATCAGCCTTTACTCCTCGTCCAATTGCGTAACAAAGACCTAAATTCAGTTGTGCTCCAGCATGTCCCATCATAGCAGCCTTATGATAATATTCTACAGCTTTTGCATATTCTTTATTTTTCTCACACTCATTTCCCAATTTATTCAACTCATCTGCCGATGGAGTTGAACCAACAACTGACGACGGAGTTTCCACAACATTATTAGTTACATTTGGAGATGGAGACTTTACTTCCGAATGTGAGGATGATATTTTTTCCAATTCAGCAGATTTTCGATACCATTTCATAGCTTCTGCCAAATCTTTATTAACTCCCCATCCATTTTCATAACATAAACCTAAATCGTAAGCCGCATCTGAACAATTTTGTTCTGCTGCCATCAAATACAATTTAACTGCTGTTGGATAATCTTTTTCGTCAAAATATTTCTTTCCTAATACATATAACTCATTTACATTACTCATATAACTTTCTCCTATAATAATGTTATTTTTTTAAATTATTTAGTTAACCGCAACAAATGTAATAACTTTATCAAAAAAAACAAATAATAACTAAATAAAATTTAGGCGACTTTTCATCTAGAAATAACATTGAACGAAGCTGTAGAGATAAGCGGCAACAAAAACGTATGGTTGGTATTCTGCAACCTCAACGGCAACCAGCCTGCAGCAGGATGCGCTGACCAAAACAACCCTAACGGACGTTTCATCTATCACCAAGATTACGGATGGCTCGACCTCATGTATGTCTCCTACCCTGCCTACACCTGGATGATACGCGCTTACGAGGAAGAACAAGAAGAACCTGCTATGACAGAAGTCATTGGTGCCATCTTATATCGCAACGGCGAACTTCTATCCGAACTTGTCACCGACGAAAATTATATCGACACCCAAGCTAAAGCCAGCGACGAATATACTTTGAGAGTGGTTTATAGCGGTGAAAAAGACGTGTTGCATTACTTCATGGCTTGCCCTCAGACTGCGAAAATCGAAAGCGGTGTTGCTATTTCAGAAAACACTGATAACGTCATCAGCATTTACCCAAATCCTACAAAGGCATACTTAAATATCGAAGCAGAAAACATGACACATATTTCAATCGTCAACACATTAGGCCAGATTGTTTTTGACAAAGAAGTTGGCAGCGATATGGAAACCATCGACATGACTCAATATAATAGCGGTGTTTACCTTGTACGCATCACAACAGAATACGGAGTTATCGTGAAACGAGTTTCGTTGGAGAGATAAGACTACAAGTTTTTTTAGTTAGGAGTTATTTTTCAATTTTCAATTTATTTTGGGCGAACGCCATAATTTAGGATTATTGCTATTTTTTCAATGTCACCCCTTAGAGGCATAAAAGAAAAATATCTATCTTTGCAAAACTTCAAACGGCCCTGTAGTTCAACGGATAGAATAAAGGATTCCGGTTCCTTCGATCTGGGTTCGATTCCCAGCAGGGTTACTTCCTTAATGAAAACTCAAATCGCAGGCCGCCTTCTTTGCGGTTGCTGACTGTTATGTTTCCGCCATGGAACTGGACGGCGTGTTTCACTATGGCGAGTCCAAGACCAGTGCCGCCCAGACGACGCGAACGTCCTTTGTCAATACGATAGAATCTCTCGAACAATCGCGGCAGCTGCATCTCATCCACGCCGCATCCGTCATCCTCAAAGCGTATGGTACAATTGTCTTCGTTATTGTCAATCAGAGTGATAAATATATTCTTTCCGCCAGAATACGCGATGGCGTTTTCTGTAAGATTACGGAATATAGATCCTATCAGAGAGAGGTTGCCTTCCACCACCACTTCTTCATTGAAATCAGCATGCAAGTTAAGTCTTTCGTTTTCAGGCATAATATCCAACTCCTCTGCCACCTCGTCGATGATGTTGTTTATAGTGACGCTTTCTTTTCCAATCAGCTGGCTGCCGCTTTCCATTCGAGTGATGAGCGAGACGTCTTCCAGCAGACGACGCAGACGTTCGTTGTTGGCGTAACATCTCTCAATCAGTTCCTGTCGTTTTTCTTCAGTAAGATTTATGCCAGAAAGCAATGTCTCAAGGCACACTTGTATTGAAGCGACCGGTGTCTTAAGTTCATGGTTTATGTTATTCGTAAGCTGTTGTTTGATACGTATCTTCTCCTGTTCCTCACGCATCGCAGCTTCGTGTGCAATGTCTCTGTCCTTGATAGTCTGCTGCAACTGCGCATATAATTTCACGATATGATTGGATATGGAACCGAGTTCGTCGTTAGGGAACGACTCAGCCTCATCGAAAGCCTCGCCCTTTTCAGCTTTAGCCGCGAAACGGTTGAGACGCTCGATATTGTTGCCGAGACGTTTCGTCGCATAATACGCCAGCACGCCCATAATGAAACTCATTGCTATCATGATACTTAAGAAAGTCCAGTCGGCACGCAATTGTTCCTGCAGGGCCGCTGAATAAGGAATAGCGGTACGAACCACGACGCTGTCGCCCTTTGTCGCAGAGTAGAAATATTCTCTTCCATCGCTGACGGATTGTCGCCCGATGAGATAACCGGAGCCTTTCTTCATTGCGGAAGACACCTCAGGACGCATGCTGTGATTATCGAGAGAGTCGATGGAAATCATATTATCGTAAATCACAGTGCCCGAGTGAGAAATCACGCTCACGCGCAAGTCATCGAAAGGCTGTTCTTTTGTCGCGACATATTCTTCGTAAGGCATACCTTCATCTATCGCTGAGAGAAGATGCACATTATAAAGCTGCAGCTGTGCGTTGACGAATTCCGATCTGTATTGTTTCTCGCGCAAATACTGGAAACTCACGAAACATAATATTATAGTCCATGAGAATGCAAGCAACATAAGGAAGAGTCGCTTGTGATATGACAATTTAATCACTGAATCCATAGCCAAAACCTGAACGTGTTACAATGTAATAACCATATTTTCCAATCTTAGAACGCAGACGGGTGATATTGACATCTATTGTTCTATCAAGCACGACGACTTCATCGCTCCACACTCTGCTGAGTATCTGTTCGCGAGAACATATCTTGCCGCGATGTGAGATGAGATAAGCCAGGAGTTCGAACTCTTTTCTTGCGAGTTTCACCTCTACTCCATCGACGGTGCAGCGCTTGAACTCCAGGTCAAGATGCAGACCATCCACCTTTAATATATTAGGTTTGTCAGCCACACTATTTCCTTTGTGCGCAGAAGTACGACGCAGAACGCTCTTAACTCTAGCGATCACATTACGAACGGTATAAGGTTTCATGATATAATCGTCGGCGCCTATATTCAATCCCATTATCATATCATCTTCAGTATCGCGAGCGGTACAGAATATAATAGGAATGTCGGCTGTAGTGACATCTGCCTTAAGCATCTTTGCCATCTTGATTCCGCTTATCTCGCCCATCATGATATCAAGAAGGATAAGCGAGTATTGTTTCAAATCGAGGGTCAATGCCTGTTCTGCGCTGAAAGCGATATCAACGTCGTAGCCTTCATTCTCCAGGTTGAGTTTCAAGACCTCGCATAAAGTCTCTTCATCATCGACTATCAAAATACGTTCAGTAGTCATACCTTAATATATTAATTTAAGGCAAATTTACACGAAATATCAAAACGAATAATAAGTTGAGACAATATTTAATAAAAATGTAACATTCATTTCAGGAGCAAAAATTCTTTAACCAAAGTCTAATTTTTTTGTAACATTTTTGAAACATTTTCTCAGTTATTTTGCAGCATCATAAAATAGAAAACAATGAGTATATTACAAGTATTTACATTATTAGGAGCATTGGGAATGTTCCTTTACGGAATGAACCTGATGAGTTCAGGATTGCAAAAAGCTGCAGGGGAAAAGCTAAGAGGTTTCCTCACAGCCATGACATCAAATCCCTTCAAGGGCGTCATGACAGGTTTGGGAATCACTTCTATCATACAGTCATCATCAGCGACAACCGTTATGGTCGTCAGTTTCGTCAACGCTGGTCTTCTCACTCTCAACCAGGCGATCGGCGTCATTATGGGCGCTAACATTGGAACGACAGTAACGGCATGGATGGTTTCATGGTTAGGTTTCAAGGCCGACATCTCAATCCTCGCCATCCCTTTGATGATATTCGGATTCCTTTTCTCTAATTCCAAGAAAGACAGACGT
>JAZKYG010000162.1:0-14440 GCA_045612025.1 Bacteroidales bacterium | reverse complement strand
ACATTCTCAGCATAAACTTTTGTTACTGTTACTTTTGGAGCTTCATCAACGACAACTGCAGTTTGTTGATTTGCTTTTTGGCTGCATGAAGCCATCATTAAAGCTGATGAAAGGATTAAAATTGAATTAAAACGTCTCATTTTTATATTGTATTTTATTGATTATCTTATTTTGTTTCACTTACATATTCAACGCCCATGAGTTCGTCGATGGCTGCTTTGTTTGTCATATATTGGAATATGGCTTGGTTCATATTAAGTTGAGCCTGTGTCAATGCTAACTGTGCATCGTTGAGTTCAACTAATGTAGCCTTTCCGACTTCATACATCTTTTGTGAGATGTCGTAGCTTTTCTGTGCCATTTCTAAAGTTGCTTCAGCAGCAGTGTATCTCTTGACGCTTGTGTTCATCTCGTTGCGGTAATTTTCCAAAGCGATGTTCAAATTGCGTTCTACGTCTTCGATGTTAAGTCTTAAGATATCTTGGCTCTTTTGGTATTGTCTGATGTTGTTACGTTTTAAGAAACCGTCGAAGATTGGTATGTTAAGACTTAATGCAACCATAGAATAAGGATTCCAGTTCATATTGAAGGTGTTACCCAATGCCATGTAATTGTATGAGAACTGCGCTGAAAGGGTAGGAATGTATTGGAATTTGGTCATCTTGATAGTTCTGCTCAACATTTCATCTTGCAATTGAAGTTGCAGTAAGTTGGTGTTGTTTTCAAAACTAACGTTGTCGCTTGATGCTAAAGAAGCAACCATTTCGCTTGAATAATCTGATAAAGAACCTTCCACGTCAAGTTCTGTTGCGAGGTCGATGCCCATGATGGCTTTGAGTTGCCATATCGCCAATATAACAGTGTTTTCTGCGCTGAATACATCTGGTTCTGAGTTGTTGACATTGACTTTTGCTCTTAAATATTCAAATTCAGAAGCCTTGCCAACGTTGTATTTCTTTTCAATGTCTTCGAAATTCTTTTGTGCGTTGTCGTAGACTTCCTTGTAAACGTTGTAAGCTTCTTTTGCCAAAAGAACTGAATAGAAAGCTTGCTTGACTTGAGATACCATGGAGATTTTTGAAGAACGAGCTTGTTCTACCGCTAACTCAACGTCTAAAGCTGATAGTTTAAGACTTTGCCAGAGCTGTGCGTTGACGAGCGGCATCGCTGCAGTTACGCCTGCTGACACGTTGTTGCTCATACCTACTTCGATTTCCATAGCTTGTCCATTCATTTCCATAGCCATGACTTGCTTCTTCAAAGTTCTTTGATAGCTGCCGCTGGCGCTGATGTTTGGATACAAGGCAGAGTAGGCTCCTTTTTGTGCATAACCTGTCTTTTCAATAGTCATTTCGGCAATTTTAATTGTGTTGCTTTCTGATAACGCAATTTCTATCGCCTCATCTAATGTGATTTTCTCTTGAGCATGAATGAACATGCTGCAGAAACATAAAACAACTGTTAATACTAAACGATTGATTTTTAACATTTTTTAAAATATTTTGATATTATTTTTTTCAGTAAGGGAAATGATGTTTTTTCGACTACAAAGGAACGAAATTTTATTGAATTTATTACCAAAAAAATAGTCTGATTCAATAAAAAATACTACAAATTCAATGTGTTTTTTTAACTGCTCAACGAACTGCTGAAAATATGTGATAAAACACCTTTTTTAAACATATAATTTGCAAAAATGTTTAAACAAAATATGTGTTGTTATGCTTGAAAAATAATAATAGCACAAGATATCGGAAGAATAAAAAAAGTTGTAATTTTACCGCCTAAATATTTCTATGTAATTTATATATGAAAGTAAGGATTATTGGCTTGTTTTTGTTGTTTGAGGCTACGTTTATGTTGCTGGCATCCTTAGTCGCTTTATTCTATTTCTATAGATGTGGCGACGGCGATGTCTTGGCATTGACAGTCTCTACAATCATAACATCTATATCCGGATTCATATTGATTTCAGCAGGAAGGAAGTCGGGAGAAAAGGGTAAACATGATATCGACAACTTTGAAGTAAAGGACTCCTTTATTATAGTTACCATAACTTGGATTGTATTCGCCTTGTTCGGAATGTTGCCGTTTTTTCTTAACGGAACGGTACGTACTGTGACCGACGGTTTCTTTGAGGCGATGTCGGGTTTCACTACCACAGGCTCGACGCTTTTGAATAATATCGATGAGCAGCCTCACGGAATCTTGTTCTGGAGAAGCATAATGCAATGGCTTGGCGGCTTGGGTATCATCGTGTTGTTCCTTGCCATTATGCCTGCTTTGAATCGTAACTCAAATAAAACCATGATGTTCTCGGCGGAAATGTCGGGGATAGGCGTCAAGAAACTTCATCCTAAGATGATGATGACAGCACGTAAGCTTCTCGGTATATACATCATCTTGACGATATTGTGCGGCTTTATGTACTGGCTGGGTCCAATGAATACCTTTGATGCTATATGCCATGCGCTGACAACGATGTCGAGCGGTGGATTCAGTACACACCAGGCTAGCATCAGCTATTTTAACTCTCCTTATATAGAGTATGTGGCGTCTGTATTCATGTTCGCATCGGGTGTTAACTTCTCTCTTTATTATTTCCTTTTCACAGGACAAGGCAAGGAGTTCAGAGAAAATGAAGAGCTGCGTTGGTATATCGGTGCAGTCATTCTTATGACATCAATTATCGTTGCATTGTTCTATTTTGCGCCAGACGTTAATACTATATTGACACAAGAGGATTCTTATCCGGTAGGTTTTGAAAATAGATTCAGAACTGCATTGTTCCACGTGACATCCATCATAACATCGACTTGCTTCCAGGCAACGAACTTCGATTATGATTTATGGGGCGGCTTGTTCCTCATCCCGACCTTCATCATGATGGCGAGCGGCGCATGTGCAGGTTCAACCAGCGGTGGTATTAAAATCATCCGCGAGCTTATTTCAATAAAATCAATCAACAATATCTTCAGACGTCTGCTCCATCCAAACGCATTGTTTAGTGTTAAGGTGTCTCATGAAGTTATCGATGATGAAAAGACAAGAAGAGTTATTAACTTCTTGATAATATTTATGTTGTTATACGTAATCGGTGTATTGCTGCTTATCCTCAGCGGAAGCAACTTGCAGGAAAGTATGTTCAACTGCATCTCTGCTCTTGGAAACAGCGGTCCTGGTATAGGTAGCACAGGACCTTCAGCCTCTTTCTCGGAATTGTCTAATATGGGAAAATGGACAATGTCATTCCTTATGCTGATAGGTCGTCTTGAAATATATACTGTTCTTGTGACAATCCTTGTCATGTTCCGCGGAAACAGATATTGATCTTGATTGATGTTTTATTGTGATTTAGTGATTTTTTTCCAAAGGCAAAATAAGATGTTTTATTTTTGCCGTAAACTAACTTCATAATGAATAAGGACAACAAAATATTTAACTTTAATACTAAGACAAAGTCTATAATTGTCTGGGGCGCGATATTCTTGTTTTTCTTCCTTTCATTCTGGTCAAACTTATTGGTTTCTTTATTGCATGCTTTATTGCTTACGATATGTCTTTTGTTTACAAGTGACATCGAGTCGAAGTATGTCATAAAGTTATTGCAAAGAGGAAATTTCGTCTTGTTCTATTTCCTTAACTTTTTGATTATTATCGTGATGTCAGTTTTGACGACTTATCTTGAATCGTTTATGCTGATAATCATGAGTAAGCATGTGTCAATCTCGTTGCCTGTCTTGGATGGCGCAAAGGCCTTGTTTATCCCGACATTGATACGTTTTGTGCTTTATACTGCAACGATAGCTATTTCTGTCATCACTGTTATGCAGCGTAAAGAGGAGGAGAACAAAAGGATAAAGAATGAACTGAAGAGCGAGAAACTTGATATGGAACTGCGTCTTTTGAAATCGCAGATGACGCCTCACTTTTTGTTTAATGCCTTGAATAATATATATTCTCTTGTTTATACTAAAGATGATAATGCTCCGCAGAGTGTTTTGAAACTGTCTGATATGCTTCGCTACGTCATGGTCGACTGTCAGGTTGATATGATATCTTTGGAAAAGGAAATCAAATATATAGATGCGTTTATTGATTTCCAAAAGATGAGCATGGAGAATAAATCAAATGTCATCTTCGAGAAGAGAATAGATAATAAAGACTTTAAGATTCCTCCGATGATATTGCAGCCTTTAGTTGAAAATGGCTTCAAACACAGCAGGCTGGTGTCTGATCCTAATGGCTTCGTTCATTTTTATCTTATTCAGGAAAACAACGACTTGATATTCATCGCTCGTAATTCTATAAAAAGTATGTCTTTGTCGGTCGTTGATCAGAACAAGAAACCTCACTCAGGAATAGGTCTGGAGAATGTCAGAAAAAGATTGGAACTGTATTATGCTAACAGCTATTCTTTTGAGGCAGTGCAAGAGGATGATAAATATGTGGTAACAATAAAAATAGGAGATAAATATAATGAAAAGAATGTATAATGTCCTTATCGTTGACGATGAGTTTCTAGCAAGAAAGCTTTTGACAGAATATGTCTCAAAGATAGATTACCTTAGACTGGTTGATACTTGCGCTGATGCTACTCAAGCTATGGAAGTGCTTAATAAGGAACAGATTGATATTCTTTTGCTTGATATTCAGATGCCAGATATCTCAGGTATGGAAATGTTAAGATTGTTTAACAACAATAAAACAGCAGTCATCCTTACAACAGCTTACTCTGAATATGCAGTCGATGCTTTTTCTTTAGGCGTGATAGATTATCTTCTTAAACCTTTCGACTATGCAAGATTCGTGCAAGCTATAAACAAGGCTGTCAGCTATAAAATGTCTGGTTCTCAACAGGAAATGGCCAACGATTATATAATGGTAAAGGCTGATTATAAGTTGTATAAAGTCAATTTTGAGGATCTGCTTTATATCGAAGGCCAGCATGAATATGTCACATTCCATACAAAGACAAAACGTATTACGGCATTATATTCTTTGAAGAATCTTGAAGAGACACTTCCAAAAGATCAGTTTATCCGTACACATAAATCATTTATCGTTTCAATAAAAAATATTGAAGATATTGATAAAGTGAATGTTACTGTAGCAGGAAATAAAATCCCAGTAGGAGCGAGCTTCCGTGATTCACTTATAGAAAGACTTTCTTCGTGTTAAAATCTCAAAACCTTAAAAAAATAAAACCTCAAAATCTTAAGAAAACTTCTGAGATTTTGAGGTTCTGAATTTTTGAATTTCTAATATTTATTCCAAGATTTCCGGTAAAACAGCAAGGCTGTTGCTTGAAGGTTTTTGGTATATCTTCAAGTCGAACATTGTGACGACAGCGAATACGTGGTCGAAGATGTCGCTTTGGATGTTTTCGTATGATATCCAAGCCTTGTTTGAGCTGAAAGCGTAAATCTGAATAGGCACGCCGTTTTCTGTTGGTGATAACTGTCTGACCATGAATGTCATGTCTTTGTTGATGAAAGGACAGTTTTCTAGATAAGCGTTAAGATAAGCTCTGAAGATACCGATGTTGGTCTGTCTTCTTCCGTTGACTAAATTGGAGTCGTCAACGTTGTTTGCTTTATTATATTCCTCGATTTCCTTTTCCTTGTCGATGATATATTGTTTTACCAACTGGAACTTCTTGAAACGTTCAAGCATTTCTGGAGTGCAGAATTTAACTGTGTCAATGTCAATGACAAAAGAACGGGCTATACGTCTTCCGCCAGAGTTTTCCATTCCTCTCCAGTTGGTGAATGAATCCGAAATCAAAGAATATGTTGGAATTGTGGTGATTGTCTTGTCCCAGTTCTGAACCTTGACTGTTGTCAATCCGATTTCCAAGACCTCTCCGTCGGCTTTGCTCTTTTCCATCACTATCCAGTCGCCGATGCGGAGCATATCGTTGATTGTCAGCTGAAGTCCGCCTACGAAACCTAAGATAGGGTCTTTGAAGACTAACATTAATACTGCAGAAAGCGTACCTAATCCAATGAGTATGTTTGAAAGTTCTTTATTGGTTAAAATCGCTATAATCAATAATATACAGATGATGTAGATTATGGTTTTCAGTACTTGGATGAAACCTTTTATCGGTTTGCTCTTAGAGATTTCGTATGTGTCGTAGATGTCGTTTAAAGTTGTAAGTATTGCATCTAAAACTCTGCTGTAGATAAAGACTTCGTATATCTTTGTAAATAATATTATTGTTGATGACAATGTTGGAAATGACGGTATTGCAGCTTCGATGTTAAATCTTATAAGATATGCAGGAACAAGAAGGCATAAGCGATTAAATACCTTGTTCTTTATAAGTATGTCATCTTTTTTGCTATTGCTTTTTTCTATGAAAGCATAGATGGTTTTTCTTATCACAAAAAGTACTATGTGATAAATAAGAATTGTGATTAAAATTAATGTTATTACGCTGATGGCTTCTGTAATATATGCGCATACATTTTCATTTAATCCTGTTTTTGACAATATGCTTTCAATAAATGAAATATATTTGTTGAACATAATCAATTGTTTAATAAAATGTTAAGACTTAATGGTTTGATTTCTACTGTTATGTCTTTACTCATCTCAACAGCTTCTCCGTCAATGTTAGCTACTTCACCCACTTTGCGTATTGCTTTGATTTTCTTGGCTTTGTAAATGTCAATGAAATAGCTTTTGTCGATTTGTTTTGCTAGGAAATATGTTGCGACAAGCGGGACTTCTAGAATGTTAGGCTTCTTGAATATGCATACGTCAAGGAGTCCGTCTTGAACGCTGGCTTTAGGTGAAATTTCAGCATTGTAACCGAATTGGCTTGAGTTGGCGAAAGTTACAAAGAAAGGCTTACATTCTATAGTGGTTTCATCGTCAAGGATGAGCGTGTATTCTTTTTGCCTGTAATTAGGATATTTTTCTGTCACTAATTTGGCGTATGCCAAAAATCCTCTGTTTTCATCTTTTGCAAAATAGTCTGCAATCAGGGCGTCAAAACCAATGCCAGCTATGCTTATAAAAGGGACATCGTTCATAGTGGCAGTGTCGATTTTATAGACCTTACCGTTGTTAATGACTTCTTTTATAAGACGTTCAGGCTTGAATGGAAGTTCAAGATGTCGTGCGAGACCATTGCCTGAACCTAAAGGTATGATTACTAAAATCTGATCTTTTCCAATGAGGCATTTTGCTATTTCGTTGATTGTGCCATCGCCGCCAACAGCTGCTATATATTCATATCCTTCTTCTATGGCTTTTTGTGTCAACTCTGTAGCATGACCTGGGTATTCTGTAAAAACAATGTTATATTCATACTGACTTTTGTCAATATGTTTTTCCACAAGATTTGGAAAATTATTCTTGTTATGATGGCCCGAAATGGGATTAATAATAAAAATTATTTTCTTTTTCATTATGAATATATAACTTGTTGTTTCTTGTTTTGTTTCACTCCAATGAAAATAATATTTTCTATACGCAAAGATACGAAAATTAAGTGGTATATTTCAAGAAATAAAGGGAATAATTTATTAAATTTGTAGAAATAAATCACTTTGTAAGTATGAAAGTTAAAATATTGATAGTCTTTTTGTTATTGTCTAATTGTTTGTTTTCGCAAACAGATGCTTTCCCTCAGTATCCTAATCCTGTGAAAATACCGGTTTATCTCTCTGCTACTTTTGCAGAGATAAGGTCGAATGCTTTTCATGCGGGTGTCGATATAAGAACTCAGGGCGTTGAAGGCAAGGAGGTTTTCGCAGTCGCTGATGGTTATGTGAGTAGGATAGGTGTTTCGCCTTTTGGTTATGGAAAAGTCATATATATAACTCATAATGATGGATTTACTTCTGTATACGCTCATCTTTCCAAGTTTAATAAAAGCATAGGGGAGTTTGTGAAAAAGAAACAATATGAAGATAAGTCATTTGCTCAGAATATAATTTTAAAAGAAGATGATTTCCCTATTAAACGTGGTGATTTTATTGGCTTTACAGGAAATAGCGGTGGTTCCGGCGGGCCTCATCTTCATTACGAGATACGTTATACGGAAACTCAGGAACCTGTGAATCCATTGTTTTTTGGCTTGAAAATAAAGGATACAATGAAGCCTAATATAAAAGGTCTTGCAATATATCCTCTTGAAAATTCAACAGTTAATAGTCAGGATCAGACGGTTTATCTCGATGTTATTAATGGAAACAATACGTATTATATTGAAAATCCAATATTCATGGCAAATGGAAATGTTGCTTTTGGGATTAATGTTTTCGATCAGGCTGATGGTTCGCCTAATAAAAACGGTCCTTATTCTATTGAACTATTTGCTGATGACGCATTGATTTTCAGCATCGTTTCTTATAAATATTCTTATTCTGAAACTCGTTATATCAATAGTTTGATTGATTATTCTTATTATATAAAAAATAAGGAGCGTTTCATTAAAACTGAAATTGATGAGTTTAATAAGTTAAGTGTTTATAATAAAAGGAATGGTATAGTATCTGTAAATGAAGGCGATACATTAAAGATGAAATATGTTGTAAAAGATTATAACAATAATGTCTCAACATTAAGTTTCACTTTGATAGGAGAGGAGAAGTCTGAGTTTAAGTGTAATAATGTTCTTTCTCATTCTTCTTATGAAGTGTTTGGTGATAAGGCAGCTGATATTAAGTTAGATGGATGTGAAGTTAAGATTCCAAAACATGCGTTTTATCGTGACCAGATAATAGAAGCAACAAAAATAGATACTATTGAAAATGTCTTTTCTGATTATGCATATATGATTGGCAGTGAGGAAATTCCTTTGCATAAGAAAATAAAGCTTCGTATGAGAATAAGTGATGAGTTTGTCAATGATACATTGTTATATATCGCATCTGTGAATAAAGAAGGCAAGTTTTCGTTTTTGGGAAATAAATACATCGATGGTCATATTGAAGCTCAGACCAATGTTTTGGGGATGTATCTTATTGCAAAAGATGTAGTTAAACCTACGGTAAAACCTATTAATTTTAAAGGCAAAGGTACTATAACAGATAATTGGTCGCTGAGATTGGAGATTGAAGACAAGGAAACTGGCATCAATAAGTATGATATGTATGTCAATGGCAAATGGGTTTTGGCTGATTATGACGCAAAGAATAATTTGTTGATGTATCAGATTGATGATCACATAAAAAAAGGTCACAACACTTTGGAAGTTATTGTGACCGATATGCTTGGAAATAAGTCTGTTTATTCAACTACTCTTCAACGATAGGCACATATTGATAAGCGCCGGCGTCAGGCGTGTTTCCTCTTGCGACTCCGTCTAAATCATATTGTAGTAATCCTGTTGCATATTTAGGATCGCCTAGTCCTATTGCAGGTGACAATGTGTCAAGATGATAGTTGAATTCTTTATTGACAAATTTAGGGTTTACATTGAAGAGGCATTTATAATAGTTGGTGTCGTTATCTATTCTTTTTGTTCTGATTATGCTATTGTTGAAAATGTATGTGGTGTCTGGACCTGCGTGAAATTCTGTCTCGAATTCTTCTTCCTGATTTCCATACATTATGCAGTTGTTCATCTCGAAATTGAAGTTGCATGCATACAAGTTTCCATCGAAAGGATTCTGGTAAGTGTTGTTGAAGAATAGGGAAGGTGTTGTCCTTGTTGATTTCTTCCAATAGTTTGCAATGGTTCCTTGTTCGAAAAGATATTTTCCTCCACCGGTGAGCGCTATGGCATAATTGCCGCAGTTTGAAACAACGAAGTTGCTGGCCTTGATGTTGTATAAGTTTGTGTATATGCCAATACCAGTATGATTGTCAATGGTTGTGTTATGAATATTTAGCGGAACGTTGTTGACTTTTTCAAAACATTGGGCTTGGATTCCGATAAAACCATTTTTGATAATAGCGTGATTGATGGAATGTCCGAATCCTTCTCTAGCTTCCATCAGCCATATTCTATCCCATTGACCAGGTTCATCAGTGTAGAAGTCTTCCAGTCTGTCACCTTGGAATACGACAGGATTTTCGGGTGTTCCTTCTACGCGTAGCTGCCCGTCGCTGTAAGCCCATAATCCGCCGCCATTATGGAAGTGAACTTGTGTGCCTGGTTCGATGACTAATGTTCCGTAAGAATTTATCAAGGCGTATCCGTAAACTACATAAGGTCTTTCTGCTGTCCAGCGTACTTCCTGAAGACTGTCGGCGATGATCTTGAATTTAGGGAAACCTTTGATTTCTTGGTCGGCAATGATATAATTTGCGTTTTGTCCGTATGCTGTGAGCGTTACGGTCTGTTCGTTGTCGTTGGTCTCGAAAATCAGTCTGTCTTCAATGAAGAATGGGTTGTTCTGGTCGTTAGGGTTGACAGTTACTCTCACAAAGACGTAAATGCTGTCTTTTGAATATATTTCCAAATCTGAGAATTTGTATCCCGATAATCCATCAACATTGATGCTGAATTGAGATTGGTTTCCACCTTCCAAACGGATAGAACTTATCTTTAAGTTTTCCTCGTTATTGTTGTATATCATAAGTTGACGTGTAGAAGAACCTATGGTTGTAAATACAGTATCAAAGGTCACAGTATCAGTGGAAAACGCGATTTTGAGCGAACTGTCATCACTGAATTTAGGCGGTTTGTTGCACGATGCGAAACCTGTAAATATAATTAAGACTAAAATCCAAATATACTTATACATGATGTCTTATGATATATGTTGTTACGATGAGACGTAGTGTTTATTGTGCTCTTTTGAAATATTCTTCCCAGCTTTTAGTCTTGAAAGCGTCAGAACCGAAGTATTTCAAGATGTACAAGAAGTTATATGCTTCGATATATCCAGGAACAGTTGTTATGAGCTGGTTGTTTTCGCTCATGAATACGTAAGAAGGATAAGACATCTTGCCTTGTAATAAAGCTTGTGCAAGTTCGTGGGTTCCTTTTCTTGCGCTGTTAGAATTTTTGTTTGTGAATGTATATCCGTTGAATTCAATAGGTTCGGCTTGTTCTGCGTTGAATTTTACGGCATAGAAGTTTTCGTTCATATAAGCAACTACATCTTTATCGATGAAAGTAGTCTGGTCCATTTTTGTACACCATCCACACCAATCTGTATATACGTCGATGAATATCTTTTTAGGATTTGTCTCGTTGAGTTTTACAGCTTCCTCAAAACTCATCCAATTGATTTTGTTGGCTGTAGTGGTTTGTGCGTTAAGGTTGTATGTTGAGAATATGCTTAGTATAGTTAGCAGGATTAGATGTGTCTTTTTCATAATTAATCGTATTTATATTTTGCTCTTTCTATTTCTTTTTTGTTGTCTTTATCTTTAAGGTTGTCACGTTTGTCGTAGAAGTGTTTACCTTTAGCAAGAGCTATGTTTACTTTTGCCAAACCTTTGTCGTTGATAAACATATCTGTTGGGACTATTGTAAATCCTTTTTCGTTTGATTTGGTTTTCAATTTGTTAAGTTCTCTGCGAGTGAGAAGAAGTTTTCTTTCACGTTTTGGATCGTGGTTGTTGTATGTTCCGAAAGCATATTCTGTGATATGCATTCCAACGACGAATAACTCGCCATTTTTGAATGTGCAGTAAGAGTCGGCCAAGCTAGCTTTGCCTTCTCTGATGCTTTTTATCTCTGTTCCGGTAAGGACAATACCGGCCATGTAAGTATCAATGACAAAATATTCAAATGATACTCTTCTGTTTTTGATGTGGACTTTATTTTGTGTCTTTTCTTTCGCCATAATTTTTTTAGAAATCTAGAACCAGAACTCTAAAACTTTAGAAAATTCTAAGGTTCTAGAGTTCTGTAGTTTATTTTACGTCTCCCAAGATGATTGGCATTCCGTCGTTGCCGCCGATGATGACGACTTTTGAATTTGGAGATTCAGCGAGTTTTAATGTGGCTTCGATACCTTTGTCACGGAGAATCTTGTCTGTGATACTTGCGCTTACGATGCTGTTGGCCTTTGCTTTACCTTCAGCTTCAACACGTTGGCGTTCTGCTTCTTGAGCAGCTTTGTCGAGTTTGAATTCATACTCAAGAGCTTCTTGTTCTTGTTTCAACTTGCTTTCGATAGCTGATTTGATTGTTGGAGGCAAGGTTACAGAACGAATAAGAACCTGGTTAAGTTGAACGTATTTCTCGTCTAAAAGTTTTTTTGTCTCTTCAAAAATTTCTTCCTGGATAGCGTCACGTTTTGTAGAGTAGATTTGCTCTGGTGTGTAACGACCGACGACGCTTCTTGCTGCTGAACGCATAGCTGGTATGACGACTCTGTTGAGATAGTTTGTACCGATCTTAGCGTGTAAGACTCCTAACTCTTCCCATTTTGGCTGATACCATGTTGAGAATTCTATTTTGATTTCCAAACCGTTAGATGACAATGCACTCATCTCTTCAGATGTCTCTTGCTGACGTGTTTCATAAACGTACATTGTATTCCAAGGAGCTATGAAATGGAAACCTTCTTCGTATGTATGTTCTGTGTCAACACCACCGCCAAATAAACGGAACAATACTCCGCCGTGACCAGCTGGAATTGTAACGGTAATACGGCTCCAGAAGATTATTAATAAAAGGACAATACCACCGATTATAATAAAAGGTGTATACTTCTTTAAGTCATTGCTGTTGTGATTGTTAGGTTGTTGTGTGTATTCCATATTGTTGATATTTTTTAATTGTTACAAAGATAATGTTTTTTTCTGATATAAGCCATTGCTTTATTGCTAAAGAATTGAAATTCTCTCAAAAATGTTTATTTATATATGATAATTTAAATAGACCAAATAATCTGTAATTTCCCATCTCCATTCCAGTTGCTGTCGATTGTTTCTAATCCGCTTCCAATGATGTTTTTGTTGTCGTAAAAAGTAAAGCCGACTTTCCCTGAAATCTGTATGTTTTCGTATGCTTTTATCTTTCCTACAAGATAGGTGCGAATTCCTTTCCCTGATAATCCTCCTACAGCGAAAGCATATAGTACATCGTTTTCGTATGCGTATACGCTGCCTTTCTCTGCATTAAATAACTCATATCTGAAAGCGATATTGTAAGGTTTTTCTTTTGGGTTATATATAATGTCTTGATAAATCAAATATGAGTTGTTTGTTTCATCATCAATATGGTTAAAATGATATTCAACTCTGTTTTTCAGTGTGATAGCGTCAGATAGACTATATGTGACGTGAAGCCGTAGCATATTGTTTTTTTCTTCGCTAAGATATTTCTGGAAAACATCGGTGTTGTTGTTGTTCATTTTGTTTTTATTTCTGTATTCAATAAATAACAAGGTGTTTTTGTCAGGTTGATAATTTAGTTGTGAATCAAATTCATAACCGTGACTAGGGGAGTATGCTGTGTTTTTGAACCAGTCTGATTGATGAAAATCTATACTTGTTATGAATCGCCAGTTGGGAGCAAGTGACATATTGCTGCTGAAATACCAGCCTTTCTCGTTTCTTGTATTGCTGCCAGAAGCGAAAGCGTTGCTGTAAAGACATTGATAGTCTTTGGCATAATTACGATATAATATTGTAAATTCAATGAATCCAGAAGGCTGGACTGTTGTCCCTATAAGAAACGCCATTCCTTTGTTGTCGCTCATCGCTACTTCTCCGTATAACAATATCTTTTTAAGCACATAATAAAAGTCAATACCTTGGTTTGTCAATTCTTTGCCTTTGAAATAGAATGTGTTATAAATGTTTTTGTTGGGAGTTAATTTTGCGTTTAGATAGGTCTTATGTAATGTATAACCTATTTGAAAGTTTGATTTTATATAACTTAGATTTAATCCGCAGAGTTGTTGCCTGACGGTTTTTCTATCCATCATTTCATTATAAGTGCGGTGCAGTCCGTTTTGCAGTAGACTTGAGATTTCCAAAGGCTTGCCGTTTAAGGTGTCGTATGTTATGACATTGGCGTCAGCTTTTTTGTTTGAGTAAAAAATGCTGAGTTCAAAGTCTTTGTATTCCAATGTACTGGCGATTCCTCGTAAGTAGTATGCCTCATTTGCTGATTTGCTGGCGCTTATTTTTTTGCTTCGTCTTAGCAGACTGCTGCCGTTTGCAACAAACGCCATCCCTGAACCCATTGTCAGACCCTGACCAAAGGAGATTTTGTAATCTCCAATGGCTAAGGCCTTCAAAAAACCAAAATTGTGAATGAAAATATGAAATGAAGAATAGTCGAATCCAGAATAACATTGTTTGCCTAACATTCTTTTTATGGCGTCGTTTATATTGCTTTTTAACAGATATTCTCCTGGATCTTTCTCCAACACGAATCCAGCTTCAATGTTGTCTCTGTATGTGAAATTATATCGTAAATACAACTTTTGAGGACTCCCCAAATAGACGGAATTTGGTTTTTCATAAAGCAAAGAATCATCAATGTGTTCATATCCTTTCTTTTTGTTAA
>JAZKYG010000161.1:0-3038 GCA_045612025.1 Bacteroidales bacterium | reverse complement strand
GAAACATCGTCTTACAGAATATCTTAAGGTGAAAGTCGTTGAAGACATGCAACGTCGTCAAGAAAGTCCTTCTTTGATTATCAATACAATAGAAAACTTCAACGAAAACGCTCTCATCATCGGTTTCGCTCGTCGTTTCGCAACATACAAACGCGCTCACTTGTTGTTCAACAATATAGAACGTCTTGCACAGTTGCTTAACAATCCTGAAAAACCTGTTGTATTCCTATTTGCAGGTAAGGCTCACCCTAACGACAAGGCAGGTCAGGATTTGATCAAGATGATTATCGAGACATCAAGAAAGAAAGAGTTCTCAGGCAAGGTCATCTTCCTCAACAACTACGATATGGAACTTGGTAAGATATTGACAAGCAGCGTCGACATCTGGATGAATACTCCAACACGTCCTCTCGAAGCATCAGGAACAAGTGGCGAGAAAGCCGTCATGAACGGTACATTGAACCTCTCAGTCCTCGACGGCTGGTGGGCAGAAGGATTCCGTCCAAAAGCAGGTTGGGCATTGCAAGAAGAAAGAACATACAGCGACCAACGCTATCAAGACGAACTCGATGCTGAGACAATCTACAACCTCATTGAAAACGAAATCGTTTCATTATATTTCAATAGAAACGAAAAAGGCATCCCAACAGAATGGGTTAAATATGTGAAGAACAATTTGATGCAAATCGCACCAAATTACACAATGAAGAGAATGCTCGACGATTATTTCGCACAATATTACAACAAGCTTATCGAAAGAACAGACATGATGCGCGAAAACCGTTATCAAAAGGCATTCGAAATCGCAGCATGGAAGAAGAAAGTAGAAGCTAACTGGGATAAGATTGAAGTCGAAGCTATCAAGATTCCAGATCCAAGCGTGAGATCACTCACTTTCGGTGACGCTATCGTTGCGGAAATCACATTGAAGACTCCAGGATTAGACAGAGGCGATGTCGGTATCGAGATTGTATTCGGTGGCAAGGACAAGAACGGTAACGATAAAGTTATGAATGTTGAACAGCTTCAACTCGTTGACGCTGGCGAAGGCTGGGCAAGATATTACATCAACCTCCCATTGAACAAAGCCGGTATGTTCGATTACACATTCAGAATATATCCAAAACACGAATTATTGCCACACAGACAAGACTTCGCATTGGTTAAGTGGATTTAATCGGTTAGGAGTTAGGAGTGATTTGTAGAGATGCGTCGATCACACAAAATAAACAATATGTGATTGACACGTCTCATAGATAAAATGACCTAATGAAAGGCGTATCGATGATGATTTTATATAACGATAAATTTTATCATTGATACGCCTTTTTTTTCTGAGTTTTTGAATTTCTTAATTTTTGAATTTTAAATTTATGGAAATATCACCGGAAATTATTGACTTGTGCCAGAGTGCATTAGAGCAAGAACTGAAAAATACGAGAATAGCTTCTAAGCAACTTAATGAAGCTATGCAAAACGGTGTTCAAGATATAGAACTTTTATGCCAGCTGTCTGATCCTCTGATGGATTCTATGTTAGGTTTTTCAGGTAAGGGGAAACGTACTTATCTTAAATTCATCAAATATGTGGAATCCTTTGATCCTATGACAGCGGAGAAAATCAGAGATGGTTTCGAAGATGCCTTGGGATATAAAAACCATGCTGTTTATGTGGCTGCGCGTATAGCGAAAGAATGGCATCAAGGCCATACTGATAAAGGTGGGGTTGATTATTTCGAAGGACATCTTGCAATGGTTGCACAACTCTGTTTTGATTGGAAGGCGAAGACGGTAGCTTTCTTGCATGATGTGGCGGAAGACACTGCACATACCGTGAAAGATGTCATCAAGGAGATGAAGAAGATGCTGAAGGAAATAAAGTCGAATCCAGAAGATGTAGAGTGGTTTGATGAATATGAAGACATGATAGGAATTTTCCCTAACGAAAGTTATCATCCTCTGACAAAGAAAGAATGGACCAAGATAGAAGAAGCCTTGAATGTCTTGAATAAAAACACAGCATCCGACAGAGAGTCTTATATCCAGCGTTTCAAAGGAAATGAATTGGCGATTATTGTGAAACTTAACGATTTACGCCATAATATGGATTTGACACGAATTCCATCGCCAACAGAAGAAGACGTCGCAAGAATCGAAAGATACCAAAACGAATACAAGACCTTAGTGGAGTTTTTGAATAGTTAGGAGTTAATTTTTTAAATAACCAAAAAATAAAAATTTATGAAGAAAAGTATTGTTAAAGAAAAGAGCAAAGTGTTTGCTCTGAACGTGATAAATTTGTATAAATATTTAACCATAGATAAGAGGGAGTATGTTATTTCAAAGCAACTTCTTCGTTCAGGAACTAGTATTGGTGCCAATGTTAATGAAGCATTGTGTTCTATTAGCAAAAAGGAATATCTTTCAAAGATGTATATCTCATACAAAGAGGCATCGGAAAGTCAATATTGGTTAGAATTGCTTAGGGAGTCCAATTACATAAATGAATATGATTTTGATACCATAAATAAAAAATGTGAAGAGTTGAGGAAAATCTTAAGTAGTATTACAAAAACTACAAAAGAAAACTTCAACTCCTAACTACACACTCCTAACTCCTAACTTATTATGGTCTCAATCCAGAGCCTCCTTGTAATGTTATAGTCTCTCCTGTGATGAAGGAAGCATCCTCGGATGCCAAGAACACGCATACTCTTCCGATGTCATTCATAGGGTCGGCGAAACGACCTAACGGAATGCCTTGTATCGTTTTTTCAAAGAGGTCAGGATAGTTTTCCTTCCATTCCTTAAGGCTTTCGGTCATGGCCAATGGCGCGACCATATTGACTCTCACGCCATCTGGACCCCATTCGGTGGCGGCGACTCTAGAGAGACCTCTGATACCTTCCTTGGCAGCTGCGTAGGAACTCTGTCCCCATTTGCCGAAGAATCCAGCGCCTGAGGCGAAGTTGATTACAGAACCTTTTGTCTCCTTAAGGTATGGGAAGGTTTCCCTCATGTAAAAGAATGTGGCGTATA
>JAZKYG010000160.1:0-2202 GCA_045612025.1 Bacteroidales bacterium | reverse complement strand
TTTCATCAACGCCGTCAATGCCGATCAAACGACATAAAGTACGTTCAACAGCGACAGTTGTGTATTGTTCCACAAATCCTTGTACGTTGTCGGCAATGTTCTTTGCCAGACTACGAGCTTTAGCTACTTTTTCAAAATCTAAGCCTAATTTACTCATTGCTTTTATATTTTAATTTTCTACTATTATTTCCTTTGCCATTTCAATCCACTGTGGTTCAATGCCTAATGTCTCGGCGATGTTAAGAGCCTCATGTGGGACCTCGCCCTCGTGTGTCTCGACAAGCTCATAGTTCATCTTGCCGTCAACAAGACCTTTCACACGAAGACATTTGTTGTTGTATGTCTTGATATTATAATGCGTTACGATAACGAGACTCATCTCCTTGTCCTGAAGCAATTTCACCAATGAAGAAACCAATGCCGTTCCTTCTGTAGGATTCGTGGTACGGGCAGGCTCGTCTATCAATGCAAGTATTCTCTTGTTTTGCTTTGACGCTTTTATCACAGCGTCGATGTTTTTCATCTCTGCTGCAAACGATGAAAGTCCTTTGTTAATCGACTGCTCATCAGTAGTCAGGCAGAACACCTCGTCATAAATCATCATGTCGGCTGATTCAGCAGGAATGCCGAAACCGAATTGAAGCAGATACTGACACATAGCCAATGTCTTGAGGACGATGGTCTTGCCTCCCATATTTGCGCCCATGATGATAAGCGGTTTCATTGATAAATTGATATCGACGTTTTGGTATTCGCGATTCTCGTTCTTCAGAATATGCTTCACCTCTGGATGGAACATCCCTTTGTATGATGAAATATTATTTGAAGAAATCGTTGGGAAACAAAGTCCCATTTCTTTCATCTGCAGCGACTTGGCGATATTGATATCGACATCCGCCAAGGCGTTCAATGCTGAAACCATTGATTCTGAATACGGCTTCAGCTTATCTGACAACTCAGCGCGTATCTCATCCTCGATACGCATCACTTCGTTGTAAACCTCTTCCTGATAGACATCCTTTTCCTTCAACTTCTTGCGAAGCGACGCCAGCTCCTCCGAATACGAGTCGTAGATATAGAATGTAGCGATACGAAGTCCGTCAGGATCAAGGATATTGACAACGTCATCGAGACTAGGAATCTCAATGATTTTGTCTAAAGAAATCTTTTCCAAGATATTTTTAACATCGGCAGCAAGGAGAGCGAGATTCTTGATTTCATATAATTCTATGTCATCAACGACCACCGATGTCGCGAGACGAGAGATTGTGTGATTTATGTCCTTCAGATTGCAAAGCTTATATTGCAAAGTCTGAATCACATTCTTAGTCTCATCTTTTTCAATGACTTGACAAAACTCTTTCATCACGGCATACGACTTCTCGATAGCAATTCTGTCGTACATCATTGAACTTTCGAGCATTAGTTTTCTCGAATAACTCGAATGAGTGCAGAGATTGTCAATCATGAAGCGCAATCCGCTTGGTGAATCTATGAGTTTCCTCAGTTGCATTGTTTTTTAGGCCTAATTATATAACCCGCAAATTTAATAAAAAATCCTTAACAAAACAATGCCTAATTTCATTTTTTTCAAGCCAACTGACAAGGGTAACATATCTACCCAAATCCTATCTATAACTTTAGTCAAAAGCCACTTCCATCGTTTAAAGTTAAAGCCGTCAGACTGCCGCCTCGGCTAAATAGCGTGAAGAAATTTCATTGTTGAAGCGGTTAAGACAAAAATTCTGTCTGAGCGAAGCGAGTTTATTTTTGTCCAGCGTAAACAATGAAATTTTAGCGGATTTAGCCGCAGCGGCGAGCTTTTTCTGTTTCTCTTTTTTGCGGCAAAAAAAGAGAAAGCGAAATTCAAAAGTTTTTCTTCAAATCATACACCGGCAACTTTATCGCCTCCGATAATGTATTACACAATTTCTCTGAATCTAAGACAATGCCGTTAGGCGATGTCGGATTGACACAGACTGCTATGAGCTTGCTCTTCTGTAACACACTAATCTTACGTCTCAAATTGACGAAACTGTTGTAAGTCATCGGCGTGAGGAATATCTTGGTAAATTCTCGCACCACTATCTCTGTCTCGCTGAATATCTTGTTTTGTCGTATATGATTGATGAAGTTATCCGTCAATGCGCCGCTGACGAACAAAGCCTTGCATTTCTTCAGGCCATCGGTATTGATGTTTAT
>JAZKYG010000159.1:0-18971 GCA_045612025.1 Bacteroidales bacterium | reverse complement strand
GGATGCTTTGTGTCTGGACTCATTTCGCGTGAGTGAGCGTCTTCGTAACCGAGAACGTTTCTTGCGAATTCAACTACTGCACATTGCATACCGAGGCAGATACCCATGAAAGGAACTTTATTAACGCGAGCGTATTCAACTGCATTGATCTTACCTTCGATACCTCTGCTACCGAAACCTGGAGCGACTAAGATACCATCGACGCCTGCGAGGATGTCTTTAGCATTTTCTCTTGTGATTTCTTCGCTGTGGATGCTCTTGATATGAACCTTTGTTTCGTTAGCCACACCACCATGAATCAAAGCTTCACGGATTGATTTGTATGCGTCTTTCAATTCAACATACTTACCAACTAAAGCAACTGTAAGTTCATGTTTTGGATTGTGGAGACGGTTCAAGAATTCTTTCCAGCTTTCTATATCAAGTTTTTCAGGAACTTCTGTATTTGTCTTTCTTAATACTTCTCTGTCGAGACCTTCTTCCATCATCAAGACTGGAACGTCATAGATAGAATCAGCGTCGATACATTCTATGACAGATGTCTTTTCAACATTACAGAACAAAGCAATCTTTGACTTGATTGATTGTGAAAGATGTTTTTCGCAACGGCATACGATGATGTCTGGCTGAACACCTTGTTCTTGTAATGATTTTACTGAATGTTGAGTAGGTTTTGTCTTGAGTTCTTGTGCGGCTGAGAGATAAGGAACCAATGTGAGGTGGATCACAACTGAATCCTGGCCCATTTCCCAACGCATTTGACGAATAGCTTCTACGAATGGCAATGATTCGATGTCACCTACTGTACCACCGATTTCTGTGATAACGAAATCGTATTTGCCTGTATGACCGAGAAGTTTAACACATCTCTTGATTTCGTCTGTGATATGAGGAACTACTTGAACTGTTGATCCAAGATATTCGCCTTTTCTTTCTTTATTGATGACGCTTTGATAGATGCGACCCGTTGTTACGTTATTTGCCTTTGAAGTCGCTGTATTTGAAAATCTTTCATAGTGACCCAAGTCGAGGTCTGTTTCAGCACCGTCTTCTGTTACGAAACATTCGCCGTGTTCGTATGGATTCAATGTACCTGGATCGATATTGATATATGGATCAAGTTTTTGGATTGTTACTGAAAATCCTCTTCCTTGCAACAACTTTGCTAAAGATGAAGAAATAATACCTTTACCTAAGGAAGACGTAACGCCTCCAGTCACAAAAATGTATTTAGTCTTTTTCATTGAAAAAAGGGTTTTTATAAAAACAACGTATTTGTCAGATGTGTATAAACATCACTACGGGTTGCAAAAATACTAAACTTTATTGACAAAAAAAAGATAATTAATTTTATTTTTTCACTTCATAATTCTCACTGCATAATGCATAACTAAAAGACGCAAAGTAGAACCCACTCTGCGTCTTTATGTCTTTGTGACTTTGCGTCTTTTCACTGTTCGAGATACATCCTTAAAAGGCTTCTGTTTGGATGTTGTTTCAACTTTTTCAGTGCCTTATCCTTGATCTGTCTCACTCTTTCTCGTGTCAGGTCAAGACGATAAGCGATCTCTTCCAATGTATAGTTATGTGACACGTCTATACCGAAATAAAGGTTTATTATCTCTCGCTCCTTATCTGTCAGTATCGACATCGAACGTCGTATCTCTGTACCATCAAGTTTACGGATAACATTCTCATCTGTAGAAGTAGATCCTTCAGGGATGAGGGTATCAATCAATGACATATCGTCGTCATCGCTTATCGGAGCATCCATTGACACTTCTTTAGCATTCATCCGCATTGCTGCCATAACTTTATGTTCTGGCATATCCAGTTCTTCTGCTATCTCCTTGACCGTAGGTTGTCTGTGATACAACTGTTCCAATCTTGTTGAGGTCTTCTTTATCTTCGACAATGCTCCTACCTGATTCAAAGGTAGTCGCACCATCCTTGACTGTTCCGCAACGGCTTGCAATATGGATTGTCGTATCCACCATACAGCGTAAGATATGAACTTGAATCCTTTTGTCTCATCAAATCTTTGTGCCGCCTTGATAAGTCCTACATTGCCTTCGTTTATCAAATCTGGCAGACTCAATCCTTGATTCTGATATTGTTTCGCTACAGACACCACAAATCTGAGGTTTGCCTTGACTAATCTCTCAAGTGCGATTTCGTCACCTGCTTTTATTCTCTGAGCGAGTATTACTTCTTCTTCCGGCGTCACCATGTCTTCTCTTGCTATATCCGCTAGGTATTTGTCAAGCGAGCCTAATTCTCTGTTTGTTATCGATTTTGAAATTTTTAACTGTCTCATGCTTTATCTAACAAAATTGTTTCTAATTTGTTTTATCGTTTTCACCACAACTACGAAATTTATTTTTTGTCCAAGAAATCTCACGAATCTTCACTAAATACTTTTCACGTTCATTAGTGTTATTTCGTGGATAATGGATAACCTCAACGATAAAACTCGAATGTTATATTATAAGTTCCAGTGGAGTTGATACCTTCTATTCTGATCTTGCCGTTTCTATCGTTGCTCAAGGCTTTCTTAAGATCATTTTCGGAACTTACTTTCTGATAATTGACAGATAATATTATAAAATCGTTTGTGATACCTTTTTGTTTAAATATTCCATCTTTCACCTCCACTATCTTCAATCCGTGGTTTATACCAAGTTCGCTCTTCAATGATGCTGGCAAAGCCTGCGCCTTGATGCCCAAGACCTCGTTATAGAAACTGTCGCTGTCTTTGTGCATCTCTTCTGTTCCTTCCAGATTCTTCAATGTCACTTCCTTCACCAATATTTCGCCTTTGCGTTGAATCTTCACCTTCACCTTATCTCCAGGACGATATTGTCCGATAACGCCTATCAGCTGTGAATTGGAATTGACAGATATATTATTAACGCTCAATAAGACATCATCTTCCTTGATACCTGCAGCCTTTGCGCCGCCTCTTTCTTCAACGCCAACGATATAAACTCCTGACATCTCTTTGATGCCTTTGGTTTCTGCCAGTTCTTCTGTTATCTCAGCGATGCTTATACCCAGATATGCTCTTTGCAATGATCCGAATTGCAAGAAGTCTTCAACGACTTTCTTGACGATATTTGAAGGTATCGCGAATGAATATCCTTCATAACTTCCTGTACGAGAAGCAATGGCTGCGTTTATACCAATAAGGTTTCCTTCAATGTCGACCAATGCGCCACCGCTGTTACCTGGATTTATCGCGGCGTCTGTCTGGATAAACGACTCTATCGTACTGCCGTCACCTAAGATATTGATGTTACGCGCCTTGGCACTAACGATGCCAGCTGTAACAGTAGATGTGAGGTTGAATGGGTTTCCGACTGCCAGCACCCACTCTCCTACCTTCACCTCATCAGAATCGGCGAAAGTGAGGAATTCCAAATCTTGGGCTTCTACCTTAATCAAAGCTAAATCTGTACTGGGGTCATTGCCTATGATGGTAGCGGTTCTCTTGTGCTTGTCGTTGAAAGTCACCTCTATCTTGCTTGCGCCTTCAACAACGTGATTGTTGGTAACAATATATCCATCAGGTGAAATCACCACTCCGGAACCGTATGCAACTGATACATTATTAGGAATCTGCATTTGTCCGCCATACAATTGCTCTATTAAAGAACCAAAGAAATCATAATAGCTGTTACCTCTTGAAATCACTTCTGTCTTGATGTGAACTACAGTATTGACTGTCTTCTCCGCAGCATCCACAAAATTATCTTCGTCATTGTAAGACATATAGTTGGCCTTAACAGCAGGGATATTTTTCTCGTCAATCGAATTAGCACACATCTCGGCATTTGCAAGAGATTGCTTCAATTCGCGTTGCGACATATAAAGATTAATAGTTAGAACACATAATGCTATCACGATAGCACTTAAAGTCACGAATAACACTTTTGTTTTACTCTTCATGTTGTAAAAATTAGTTAGTTAATTAATAAAAATGATGTCTTCATTGTTTTAAAGTATCTCATCAGGAGACATCGCGCCTGATTCATCTAAGAGTAAAGATTCTTTTTTCGATATGGTTTGTTTTAAAAAAAGTACTATTTTTACGTTAGCAAAATTCCTGCCAAAACAATAATGTCTTTAAACAGAATATTTTTATGAACAACTCTATAAATCAAAGCATTGCATTCAGCAAATTTCATGGCGCCGGCAATGACTTCATCATGATAAACGCAATAGAAAAAGAAATATTATTAGATGAAGGATTAATATATAAAATGTGTGACCGTCGTACAGGCATAGGCGCTGACGGATTGATAATGTTATTACCGTCTGATAACTATGATTTTAAGATGAGATATTATAATTGTGATGGCAAGGAAAGCACTTTCTGCGGTAACGGAGGTCGTTGTATTGCAGCATTTGCATATCAACAAGGCATAATAAAAGAGAATGCCACATACGAAGCCGTCGATGGGATACATAATGTCAGTATTTTGCAAAAATCTTTTAACGAATTTCATGTAGAGTTGTCAATGTGCGACATTTTGTCTTATAAACACGATGAAAACACACTTTTAATCAACACTGGCTCACCTCATTATGTTAAAAAAATTAACAATTTGTCAGATTTAGATGTCAATGCTGAAGGTGCAAAGATTCGTTATGACAAGAATATATCGGAAGATGGCGTCAATGTTGATTTCTTGTTAAATGACAACGGCAATATTCATATCCGCACTTACGAGAGAGGCGTCGAGAATGAGACACTCGCATGCGGCACAGGTGTAACAGCTTCTGCCATAGCAGCTTCTCTTTGGTTCGGAGGCAACGACATTGATGTCTATACACAAATCGCTAAGTTGAACGTACGCTTCGACAAAGAAAACGGCCAGTTCAAAAACGTAATTTTATCTGGTCCAGCAGCACACGTTTTTGACGGAATATTTATCTTTGCATCTCAAAAATAAAATCCATGTTTGCACAAGACGAAAACTTAATCATAAGAGCTGCTGAACCCAGAGACGCTTCCTTGATATATAAGTGGGAAAACGACCAGGAGATATGGAGAGTGAGCGAGACTTATATGCCTTACTCCTTATATCAGATAGAAGAGTTCCTGCTGAACAACAGCGACTTGTTCTCCGCAAGACAGATACGTTTCATCATAGAAAGAAAAGAGGACAACGCAAACATAGGATGCATCGACTTATACGATTTTGACCCGATACACATGAGAGCCGGTGTAGGAATACTGTTGCAAAAAGAGTTCAGAAAACGAGGCTACGCGAAAGAAGCGCTGCAACTCCTGCTCGACTACTGCTTCAACACTTTGATGCTTAAACAGGTCTATTGTCTAATCGACGTGCAAAACACCGACAGCATCAGCTTATTTACAAAAATCGGTTTCACTCAATGTGGATTACGCAAAGAGTGGATCAGAACTCCTGACGGATTCATAGACGAAATAGAACTTCAATATATCAACAAAAACTTTTAATGAAGACACTGAAATCATATCATAAAAATCATATCAATAAAATGAAGAAAATTAAACGAACTATATTCGGAGTATTGGGCGTACTTGTAATATTGTCTGTTTTTATTTTCATAAAAATGTATAAGTCAATAATTTACCCTAACGTATCTACAGAAGAAAATTATTCCTTATATATTTATTCTGATGACGAGTTTGAAACAACAAAAGATAAGTTATATTCCGACAGCCTTATCATCAACAATAGATCTTTCGAGTGGCTTGCAAAAAGACTCGACTATCCTAAATACATCAAATCCGGACATTACGTCATCAGAAACGGAATGAACAACAACCAGCTATTGAATATGCTTCGTTCCGGAAGCCAGACTCCCGTGAAGTTTACCTTTAATAATATAAGGACCATCGAACAACTCGCATCTCGTATAGATGAACAGCTTGAGATGGACTCATTATCATTCTTAAATGCTGTAAACCAAAATGAAACTCTTAAAGAGATGGGCTTCGACAAAGAAAACGTCGCTGCTTTATTCATACCAAACACTTACGAATTATATTGGAACATCGACGCTGATGAGTTTGTCGAAAAGATGATAAACGAATATAATCGTTTTTGGAATGAAGATCGTTTGGCAAAAGCCAAGAAACAAAACCTCACTCCTATCAAAGTCAGCATCTTGGCCTCTATCGTCGACAAAGAAACTGCAAAAGTATCAGAGATGCCTCGTATAGCGGGCGTGTATATCAACAGATTGAAAAAGAACTGGCTTCTTCAAGCCGACCCAACCCTGATATTCGCCGTAGGCGACTTTGAAATCAAAAGGGTCCTCGACGTACATAAAGAGATAGAATCTCCATATAACACATATAAATATATAGGACTTCCACCAGGACCGATCTGCATCCCTTCTATAGCAGCCATTGACGCTGTCTTGAATGCGGAAAATCATAAGTACTTCTACTTCTGTGCAAAAGACGACCTTTCCGGTTATCATGTCTTCGCAAGAAATATGAGAGAACATAATATCAATGCGGATAAATACAGGAAGGCTTTGAATAAAAAGAAAATATGGAAGTAATTTATTGTTAATTCATAATTCTTAATTCATAATGCATAATTATAGGTTCAAGGTTCAAGGTTCAAAGCTCTTAGTCTTATTGTTTTTGCTTGCTTTTTCATTGACAACCTTCTCACAGGAAAATGATTCTTTAAGAGACGTCAAGAGAAACGTAGGCATCGTCATGGGAACTGAAGCCACTCTTTACGCCGGTTCAATGACTGGGTTATATTATCTATGGTATGCCGGCTACGACCAGTCGCCTTTTCACTTTTATAACGACAATGCCGAATGGCTGCAGATGGATAAAATAGGCCACTCGCTCTCCGCATATCATGTTGGACTTATTGGCTATGAATCGCTTCGTCTTGCCGGCTGCGATGAAAGAAAATCAATACTATACGGTGCGCCGATAGGATTCGTATTCCTCACGACTGTAGAAATATTCGACGGATTGTCGACAGGCTGGGGTTTCTCATGGGGTGACATCGCGGCTAATGCACTGGGAACAGGCTTGTTTATGGGACAGCAGGCGCTCTGGCACGAACAGAGAATCTCAATGAAATATTCTTATCATCACACCCAGTTTGCTCAATATCGTCCAGACTTGTTAGGAAGCAACCTTCCTGAAAGAATGTTAAAGGATTATAATGGCCTGACAATATGGCTTTCATTCAATGTCAAGTCATTGTTCCTCAATAAAGACTCTAAATTTCCTTCTTGGATTAACGTCGCGCTAGGATATAGCGCAGAAGGCATGACGGGAGGTTTTTATAATTCGACATCATACAAAGGCAATCCGATACCTGAATTTACCAGAACACGACAATTTGTGCTTTCTCCAGACATCGACCTGACAAGAATACCGACAAAAAACAAATTTCTGAAAACGACATTGAAAGTCTTGAGTTTCATAAAAATCCCTATGCCTGCCGTAATGATGGATTCAAACGGAAGCTTCACATGGCATTGGCTTTATTTTTAATCATAAATAAAAAAATGCAGTCTATAGTCTGTTGACCATTGACTTTTATGTATCTTTGTAGAAAATTAATTTGTATGAAAAGATTATTTAAGACAATAGCATTTGCATCATTATTATTATTGGCAAGTTGCAGCAATAACCCTGAAAAATCAAGAAATTACTTTGACAAAGGAATGGATTATCTCTACTGCTCTCAATTTGAAGAAGCAATAGAACATTTCGACAAGGCAATAAAATATAATGATGAAAACCACGAAGCTTACTTCTATCGTGGATGTGCAAAATACAATATCTTCCAAAAAGAATCAGCATTGGAAGATTACGCAAAAACCATTGAATTGTATCCTGATTACCTTCAAGCTTATTTCAATATGGGCTTATATTACAGAAGCATAAACGACTATGACATGGCATGTTATTACTTCAAAATAGCTGAAGCTAAAGGCAGACCAAACATGGAAGATTATACCAAACACTGTAGATAAGAACTAAAGCCATTGAACTAAGAACTATGGTAAAGACTATAATTTGGGATTGGAACGGGACTTTGCTTAATGACCTTGACCTTTCTTTAGAATCTGTAAATGTCTTGCTGGAAGAGAGAAGACTTCCTAGACTTAGCGTTGAGAGATACAAAGACATCTTCGGCTTCCCTGTAGTGGATTATTACGTAAAGGCAGGTTTCGACTTTGAAAAAGAACCTTTTGAAGTTCCTGCAAAACAATACGTGAAATTATATGCTTCAGGAGCTCCTGAATTAGAATTATTCCATGATGTCGTTGACACACTTACATTCTTTAAAGAAAATAACTATAAGCAAATAGTATTGTCTGCCATGAAAGACGATAATCTGAAACTGATGATTGATAATGCAGGAATATCTCATTTCTTCGATGGCATCTTTGGAATAAAAGATAACTACGCCAGAGAAAAAGTATCATTAGGCAAACAAGTGGTAGAAAATCTAGGGTTGAATCCTTCTGAATGTATTATGATTGGCGACACTTTACATGACGCCGAGGTCGCTGAAGAATGTGGATTCGATTGTATTCTTTGCTGCAGAGGACATGTGTCGAAAGAAAGACTTGAGACCAAGAAAACCAAGATTATAGACTGTTTAAGTGAACTAAAACAAATCCATCATTTTTGTTGATATATGGCAGAATATTCTTCCTTATTATTAGAGAAAGCAGTTGACGAATTATCGAAACTACCAGGCATCGGAAAGAAGACTGCATTACGTCTTGCTTTACATCTTTTAGGTGAAGATAAAGTCATGACCGACCAGCTGTGCAAGTCGTTGACAGATATGAGGAATAATATAGTCTTATGCAAGCGCTGCTATAACATCAGCGATGAGCCAGTCTGCTCAATATGCTCTAACCCAAAACGCGACGAATCGCTACTGTGCGTAGTCGCCGACATGCGCGACGTGCTCGCCATTGAAAGAACCTGCTCCTTCAACGGACTCTATCACGTGCTTGGAGGCATCATAAATCCTATTGAAGGCATCTCTCCTAACGACCTTAGAATAAACGAACTTCTAGGCAGAACGATGAATGAAGAAATAAGGGAAATAATATTGGCTCTTCCTGCAACAATAGAAGGCGACACCACCAACTATTATCTCTCAAGAGTGTTAAAAGATTTTAAGGGAACTATAAGCACTATCGCCAAAGGCATATCCGTCGGCGACGCATTGGAATACGCTGATGAAGTGACCCTGGGAAGATCTATCGCAAATCGTATTCCATATAATAAATAGTGGAGAGTTCAGAGTTCAGAGTTCAAAGTTCATTGTCAGTTGCTCATTCTCAACTTTTAATTTTTCTTTGTCAATTGTTAATTGTTCATTGTCAATTATACATTCTACATTCTCAATTTCTTCAAAGAGATCAAGTTGGTTTTCTGTAACATATAATTCTGCAGGGACTTCATATTCATAATTAGATATGAAGCGTTCGATACTCCTTTTCACGAGCTTGATAGGCGTAGTCTTTCTCGCCTTGCAGTAATTCTTAAGAGACTTATACTGACCTGATGTCAGTTTGAAAGTCACCGCATGGTATTTATACTTGCGGCGACTTTTCTTTTTATTGTTACTAACCGACATAAATCTATTTTCAAATTAGATGAGACGCATCTAAAAATTTTCAACCTATCAATTTTTAACTACATCAAGCATCATCTGAGCAAGTCGTTCTGCCTCTGCTTCTGTCTTGCCTTCTGAATATACTCTGATGATTGGTTCTGTGTTTGACTTACGCAAATGTACCCAGCCTTCTTCAAAGTCAATCTTAACGCCGTCAATAGTTGTGACTTGTTCATTCTTGAACTTGTCAGCGATATTTGCCAAGATCTCATCTACATTTGTTGAAGGATCGAGTTCAATCTTATTCTTCGACATATAGTATAATGGGAAGTTAGATTTCAACTCTGAACATGTGCATTGTGATTCACAGAGATATGTGAGGAAAAGACCAACGCCTACCAAAGCGTCGCGGCCGTAATGCAATTCTGGATATATGATTCCGCCATTGCCTTCGCCGCCTATAACAGCATTCACTTCTTTCATCTTTTCAACGACATTGACCTCGCCTACTGCTGCTGCGAAATATTCAGCGCCGAATTGTTTTGTCACGTCACGTAATGCTCTTGTTGAAGATAGATTTGAAACTGTGTTGCCTTTTTTATGTTGCAAGATGTAAGACGCTACTGTAACGAGTGTGTATTCTTCACCATACATCTCGCCGTTTTCATCGATGAATGCGAGACGGTCTACGTCTGGGTCAACGACGATGCCGAAGTCAGCGCCTACTTCCTTCACCTTAGCGCAAGTCTCGACTAAGTTGACTGCGAGCGGTTCTGGGTTGTGAGCGAACTCACCTGTCACTTCACAGTTAAGTTCAATGATATCTGTAACGCCTAATTTTCTGAGAAGCATAGGTATCGCCATTCCGCCTGTTGAGTTGACAGCATCGACGACGACCTTAAGATTAGCCTTTGCGATAATGTCTTTGTTGACGAGAGGAAGATTGCATACCATATCGACATGACGTTCGATCCAGTCGTTTTCAAGAGAATATGTTCCGATTTCATCTATATATGAAAATTCGTAGTCATCGGCAGCGGCTTTTTCGAGCAGCCATTCACCCTCAGCCTTTGAAATGAATTCACCTTTGTTGTTTAACAACTTAAGAGCGTTCCACTCTTTTGGATTATGACTAGCGGTGAGGATCACGCCGCCGTCAGCTTTCATCGCAGTAACAGCTACCTCAACTGTAGGAGTAGTGCTGAGACCTATATCTATGACGTCAGCGCCCATGCCTTGCAAGGCACCGCAAACCAATTGGTTGACCATAGTGCCAGAGAGACGGCCGTCACGACCTACGACGATGCGAGGACGATTAACGCCTGAACGACGAATTAAACATACATAAGAAGATGTGAGTTTCATAATGTCGATTGGGGTGAGTCCGTTGTCTGGTTTTCCACCTATAGTTCCACGGAATCCGGATATAGATTTTATTAATGTCATAACGTTAGATTTTTTGCAAATATAAGGTAGTTTTTTCTTAAATTTGCAAAAAAAAGATATGGGTTTTAACGACGATAATTTTCTGGATGATTATGAGATTCAAGAGTTGATAAACAGGTTTGAAAATCAACTCGAAAGCGGCATGCCATTATTTTTTGACGCCGATGAATTGAACATAATCCTTGAACATTACGTACAGAAAAACGACATACCGAAAATCAATATCATTGCCGACTTGGCAAGCACTTATCACGAAACCAATCCTCTCACCAAATTGATCATGGCAAAGAAATATCTTTCCGTACAAGATGCTTCTAACGCCTTGCCATATCTTCTTGATGAGTGCAACAATGCAGAAGACCCAGATTATCAGTTAAGCTTAGGTTATTGTTATTCCCTACTCGATGATCACAAGCAGTCTTTGTCGGCATATAAAAAAGCCGTCATACTTCTCGAAAAAGAAAACTGCGAAGACATATATAACTCTATGGCAGTGGAATATATGATGCTGCGCGACTTCGAACATGCGCTTCATTATTTCAAGAAAGGTCTCAAGGCCAGTCCTGATATCGCAGAACAATATGCGGAAATAACAAACTGCTATTTCTTCCTCGACAGGCCAGATGAGGCTCTGGAGTTCTTCAGAGGTGAGGTTGACAAAAATCCTTATAGCCTAACAGCATGGATGACTTTAGGTAATTGTTACCTTAGACTTCATCTTCTGGAAAAAGCCGTCGAGCAATATGAGTTCGCAATGGCTATTGACCAGCATTTCCCAAGCGCTTACATCAACATCGCTACGATATACAACGAGCTTGACAGATATCAAGACAGCATCGATATCATTGAAGAGGCTTTCAGAAACAATGTCAAGAAACCTATCCTCTATTGTCTCTATGGCGAGGCTTTGGCAAAGACTGGAAACAAGCTGGAGGCGATAAACAACTTCAACAAGGCCATAGAATTAGATGAAAACATCGCTGAGGCATACGCTGGCATCGGATTTATCTTCTGCGAAGAGAACAACCATAAGTCAGCGATAAAGTTTTTGAAACGCGCCCATCAGCTTATGCCTTACAACACCGACTACATATTTGTCCTTGTTGAAGAACACAACAAAACCGAGAACTTCAAGACATCGTTGAAATATCTGAAAGAGATTGAAGAACTGGCTCCTTACGATGTCAATTTATATATCGCATATATGGAAGTCTACATCTTGCTTGACGACATTAAAAACGCGATAAGATCTATAGAAAAAGGCCTTAAACTTCTAGGAAGACAGGCTCCTTTATTATACAGACTTGCTTTTATCAATTTCGTTGATGAAGATTACCAGTTAGGATTGTTAAATCTAGAAGAAGCCTTGAACCTTGACTACGAAGGCGTCAATGAATTCATCGACTTCGATCCTAACTTCATATTGAATAATGAAGAAATTGTCAATTTAATAAACAGATATAAAAAATACTAAACTATATGAATCAATACTTTGCAAATTTCCTTAAGGGTATTGGTGTTGGCAGCGCCAACGTAATCCCAGGAGTATCAGGTGGCACAATAGCCTTGATAACAGGTATCTTTGAACGTTTGATAAATGCTTTAAAATCTTGCAACTTAACAGCTATCAAGTTATTCTTCACCGGTAAGTTCAAAGAATTCGCAGAGCACATCGACCTTTGGTTCCTTGCGTCAGTTGGCAGCGGTGTCATAGTCGCGATACTTTCAATAGCAAGATTATTCGAGTTCTTGTTTGCTGAATATCCTATCTACCTATGGTCGTTCTTCTTCGGAATGATATTGGTTTCAATATATTACGTAGGCATCACAATAGAGAAGTTCAACTGGAAAGTACTTCTTTCTTTCATCATCGGAACTGCCTTCGCCTTGTTCATCGCATTCGGAACACCGGCAAATGAAAACAGTAATATCTTGTACTTAATGATTTGCGGTGCGGTAGCCACTTGCAGCATGATATTACCTGGACTCTCAGGCTCTTTCGTATTAGTATTGATGGGCAACTACCAACTCATTATGATTGACGCTGTCAATGACTTGAACCTTAAAATATTGCTTCCTGTAGCAATAGGCGGCGTTGTCGGTTTGCTCGCGTTCTCTCACCTCTTGTCATGGATTTTCAAAAACTATAGAGATATAACCATCGCTGTATTGACAGGTTTCATCCTAGGCAGCATGCCTATCATCTGGCCTTGGAAAAACGACGTCATCACATACTTCGGCAGCGAAGCTAAAGTGACAGGCTACGAATATTACTTACCTGAATTCAATATGGATTTCGCAATAGCATTAGTCATCATGCTCATCGGTGCAGCTCTGATAGTGTTGACTGAAAAGATGGCGAAGAAGAGCAATTCATAATTAAGAATGAATAATGAAGAATGAAGAATGAAGAATGAAGAATGAAGAATTAAACATTATACATTATAAATTATAAATTATAAATTATGTACGGTTTACTTGGAAAATCATTAGGACATTCTTTTTCGAAGGATTATTTCACTAAGAAGTTTTCCGAATTAAACCTTGATCATTCTTATCAGAACATCGAAATAGACAATATCAGCGACATTATTCCTTTCATTAAGGAAAACCAGAACCTCAAAGGATTTAACGTCACTGTTCCTTATAAAGAAGAAATCATACCATATCTTGATGAGATAGATCCAATAGCGAAAGAAGTCGGGGCTGTCAATACAGTGAAGATTTATGCCGACGGAAGACTGAAAGGGTTTAATACTGATGTGATTGGGTTTGAGAAACTTCTTGACAAGACGCAAAGACATAAAGACGCAAAGACACCAAGTTTGATTTTGGGAAGCGGCGGAGCGTCGAAGGCGGTTCAATATGTCTTGAATAAAAAGAATATTCCGTTTAGAATTGTGAGCCGTGGCTTTAAGTTAGGAGTTAGGAATGAGGAATTAGGAGTGAGGAGTGAGGAGTTAGGAGTGAGTTATGGGGAGATTAATAGTACGGGCTTTTCACCATATTCCATTATAATAAACACGACGCCGGTGGGAATGTTCCCGAATGTTAACGAATGTTTAGAACTTCCCTACTCTAGCATTGAGGCGCGACATGTCTTCATAGATTTAATTTATAATCCAGAGGAGACACTATTTCTGAATAAAGCACGTTTGAAAGGAGCTTCTACATTCAACGGGATGACGATGTTATACGAACAAGCGGAAGTTGCATGGGAGATTTGGAGGAGTTAGGAATTAGGAGTTGTAGAGACGTGTCGACGACACCGATGAAAATAGACAAGATGTCGTTGATGCGTCTATCAAATTAGGAATTATAATTTGGACAAAGACAGTTGACCGTTGTCTGTTGTCCGTTGACTTAAAATAAAAAACATGGATTTCATCAAGCAGATATCAACAGAATTTTCAGTATCGCTGACAGTAGCGGGTAATGTTATAAAACTTTTGAGTGAGGGTTGTACCGTTCCTTTCATCGCGCGTTATCGCAAGGAGATGACAAACACGATGAATGAGGAAGTAGTGGCTGCCATACAAAAGCGCCTCGAGCAACTCGAAGAGCTAGAAAAGAGAAAAGAGTCTGTCTTGAAATCTATTGCTGAACAGGATAAACTCACTCCTGAGCTAGAGGCTAACATCAAGAATGCAACGACATTGCAGGATGTAGAAGACCTCTATCTTCCTTACAAACCTAAACGCAAGACCAAGGCAGAGATAGCCCGTCAGAAAGGACTGGAACCTCTCGCCAAACTCATCATGGCTCAAAACAGCGACGACGTCGACAGTCTCGCTAAAAAATATATCGACAAGGAAAAAGGCGTCGAGAACACCAAAGACGCTCTTAAAGGCGCCTGCGACATCATGGCTGAATGGGTGTCTGAAAACATCAAAGGCCGTAATCTGATTCGTAAGATATACCATAAAGAAGGTGTCATTTCTTCTACATTGGTAAAAGGCAAAGAGGAAGAAGCCAAGACCTACCAGCAATATTTCGACTGGAAGGAATCTATTGCCGAGGCACCGAGCCACCGTATCTTGGCGATGTTCCGTGCCGAGGCTGAAGGACTTCTTAAAGTAAAGCTTAAAATCAATGATGAAGAGGCCCTTAAGACTTTAGACAATATCTTCATCAAGGCAGACAACGCATCTACCGATTTGGTACAAGACGCCATCGACGATGCCTGGAAACGTCTGTTGGAACCTTCATTGGAAACAGAGATTCGTGCTTTATACAAAGAGAAAGCCGATGAGGTTGCGATAAAAGTATTCGCAGAAAATCTCCGCCAGCTTCTGTTGGCAGCTCCTATAGGACAGAAACGCGTCCTTGCCCTCGACCCTGGATTCAGAACTGGATGCAAGGTGGTTATCCTTAATGAATATGGAGCATTATTACATAATGAGACCATCTACCCTCACCCACCACAACATGAGACACGACAAGCCACCAACAAGATTCGCTCGCTCGTAAACGCATATAAGATTGAAGTCATCGCCATCGGCAACGGCACTGCAGGTCGTGAGACTGAAGACTTCATCCGCGGAATACAATTCGACCGCGACATCATAGCCGTCATGGTTAACGAAAGCGGTGCTTCTGTATATTCTGCATCGAAAGTAGCTCGCGATGAGTTCCCAGAATATGACATCACAGTGAGAGGCGCTGTGAGCATCGGACGTCGTCTTATGGACCCATTGGCAGAATTAGTCAAGATTGATCCTAAGTCTATAGGCGTAGGTCAATACCAGCATGATGTAAACCAGAAACTTCTTAACGAAGAACTCGGTCATGTAGTTGAGAGTTGCGTGAATGCTGTTGGCGTTGAACTCAACTCTGCCAGCGAGCAGCTACTTTCTTACGTCAGCGGCGTAGGTCCTCAGATTGCAAGCAACATAGTGAAATACCGTAACGAAAACGGCGGATTCAAGAGCCGCAAGCAGTTGTTGAAAGTGCCTCGTCTCGGCGAGAAAGCCTACGAGCAATGTGCAGGATTCTTGAGAATACACGATGCGGCACAGCCTCTGGATGCTAGCGCAGTACACCCAGAGAGCTATCATATCGTAGAGAAGATGGCAAAGAAACTCAAGGTTGAAGTAAAAGACCTCATAGGAAACAAAGAGCTGATAGGTAAGATAAATCCTAAAGACTATATAGAAAACGACTTCGGCATCGAGACGATAAACGACATCATCAGCGAGCTTGAGAAACCTGGCCGTGACCCTCGCAAGACTTTCGAGGTGTTTGAATTCAATAAGGACATCCGTACTATCAACGACTTGAAAGCCGGAATGCAGTTAGTTGGAATCGTGACAAACATAACAGCCTTCGGTTGTTTCGTTGACCTCGGCGTACATCAGGACGGACTCGTTCATATAAGCCAGATGTCTAACCAATTCATCAAAGACCCTAACGAGATTGTGAAACTGAACCAGAAAGTGAAGGTTACGGTGACAGAAGTCGACGTTGAGAGAAAAAGAATAAGCCTCAGCATGAAAAATATTGTAACTAAATAATTTAATAGATATATTAACGTTAACTTGATATGAAAAAGATTTATACAATATTAGCAATATGTGCAATTCTGTCTTTATTTGCGACAGAAACCAAGGCACAAATCGTAAAAGGTGAAGCCTTCATGGGTTTGAACCTATCTCAGATTGACGGTGACAAGGCATACGGCTATCGTCATTTCGGATTTCATGGCGGTCTTGGCGCCATAGTGCCTATCTATCAAAAAGACTATTTCAACATAGACTTTGCCATTGAAGTGGCATTAAATCAGAGAGGAGCTCACCAAGGAAGAATATACGCCGATACTCTCAGCAATGGCGACATCATCACTGGAGAATATGATGTCTATATGAATTATCTCGAAGTACCTATGATGATATATTTCAGCGACATGCAGATATCATCATTTGGCATTGGCGTTTCATATGGAAGACTTATTGGATTGAGAGAATATGAACACGGTAAACTCACCAGTGTGGATCTTAACTACAAAGGAGACGACAGATATAAACTCGACGACTGGTGCATATTAGCAGATTTGAAGTTCAGACTTCATGAGAGATTGAAACTAGGTTTTCGTTATCAGTATTCCTTAACTCCTATCAGAACCAGAAGCTTTGAACTTGTCAACGGACAACCTGATATGGAATGGCAAAACGTGGATCAATATAACAATGTTATAACTGCCAGATTGATATACGTCTTCAACGAAGACAGAAGCCAATATATCTACGACGAATATCATTTCACTGGCGACAATCCTAAGATACACCAGAAGATGATCGACAAGCGATTGAAGAAGCTGAGAAAAGAACAAGAAAAGAAAGAGAAGAAAGCTGGAAAGAAATGATTTGAATAATCTAAGTCCATACTGAAAAGTGTGGGGACTAAAAAAGCCCCGGAATTTCTCCGAGGCTTTTTTATTTTTGAATTCCTGAATTTCTGAAATTCTGAGTTTTTGAATTACATTACAGTAACTACTTTCTCCAACTCTTTTATTGTCTTCTTATGTCCTTCGTAGTCGACATAGCCAAGACCTTCAAGTAATAGCTCTATGTTGCGTCCTGAGTTGAGGAATTCTTCTACTGTGTTCTTTACGCAATATTCTGTTGCAATGCCACTGATAACTACGTCTTTGTTTGCGTAGTCTTTCAAAGCTATGCCATTGCTGTTGACAGATTCGAAACCTGAATATTGTTCTTCGTCTTGTTTGCAGCCTTTACGGAAGATGTTGCGTGCTGGGTCTGGACGGTTAGCAGGATTCACGATATCTGTATAGAACGCTTCGTGTATAGCACCGCCGCGTGTTCCTTCAACGCAGTGTGATGGCCAGATGCCGCCGAATTCAGCGAATGAACTGTGATTAGCAGGATGACAGTCGGTGATGTAAATCACTTCTTGCTCTGGATGTGCGTTGATGTATTTAACGACTTCCTTGACAGCTTCTTCAGCGTTGCCGCATGCCAATGAACCATCGATGAAATCGTAAAGCATATCTACAACAAGGTGTGTTGGAGCTGCGTGATTTTCTCTCAAGAAAGCGTATTTCTTGCCATAATCGAGGTGTTGTTGTACGAAGTCGCTTGGATAGTTGATGACGTAATCAACGGTTTTACCGCCTTTTTCTACAGGAACGATGTCTGGGTTGATGAAACCGCCGTAAGGTCTGAGGTTCAAAGCATCATAACGTTCCTTGACTTCTTTATGCAATACTGGGTCGACTTTAACAGCGTAAGTTTCTATAAGTTGCTTGCCAGCTTCATAGTCGCCTTCTGATTTGATACGTTGTATTTCTTTAAGAAGTTCAGCGAATAAGCCGCGTAATTTTTCATAGTCGTTGATAACGAAATATGTCTTGTCGTCTTTAACGATCTTTTCAATTACATTGTCAGCCTTGCCTTTTTCGTAACACCATTCAGAGATGAGCTTACGGTCTTGCATGTGTGATTCTGTCACGTTTTTACCTAATTCAATACGTGAGAGTTGGCTCATTATACCATTACGGATGAAGTTAGCGTAAGCTGCCTTATAAGCTTCCATGTCTGGCATGATGCCGAGTTCAACCATGATTGGATCAGCGCAGTAGTAGAGACCGAATAAGTCAGCGCGTGCTTCTTCGAGTGCTGAGTTATACTCTTTCAATGCGTTAGGCTGTGTTGTTGGAAGAAGCTGTCCAGAACCGTGACCGAGGCATTCGTGTAAGTCGGTATGAACCACGTCTGCATTTGAACCATATTTTTTGCAGAGGTCTATTTCCTCTTGTGAGTAAGCGAACTCAGCCAAGACGCTCTTTGGTGATTCCTGAGCTGCTTTGTCGTAAGCGTCCATCAAGTTTGTGATTGTAACTGATTTAGAACCGTAGTCCTTACGAATCCAGTCGGCATTAGGAAGGTTGAT
>JAZKYG010000158.1:0-1606 GCA_045612025.1 Bacteroidales bacterium | reverse complement strand
ATTTGTGCTTCACATGCTGGTATCACATTAGGTGAAGACGGTGCAACACACCAAACTCTTGAAGACATCGGTATGATGAAGATGTTACCTAACATGACAGTCATCGTTCCTTGCGACTTCAACCAAACAAAAGCAGCTACAATAGCAGTAGCAGAACACGATGGTCCAGTTTACCTTCGTTTCGGTCGTCCAAAAGTGGCTAACTTCACACCAGCAGACGAACCATTCGTAATCGGTAAGGCTCAAATGATGCAAGAAGGCACAGACGTAACAATCTTCGCTTGCGGTCACTTGGTATGGAAAGCAGTTCAAGCACTTCCAATCTTGAAAGAAATGGGCATCAACGCTGAACTTATCAACATCCACACAATTAAACCATTAGACGTTGAAGCAGTTTTAGCATCAGCTAAGAAGACAGGTTGCGTTGTCACAGCAGAAGAACACCAACTCAACGGCGGTCTCTTCGACAGCATCTCACAAGTTCTTTCAATGAACTGCCCAACACCTATCGAGCCGGTCGCTATCTTCGACGTATACGGTCAAAGCGGTACACCTGACGAACTCATGAAACACTACCACTTAGATACAGAAGATATCGTTGAAGCAGCAAAGAAAGCTGTTGCAAGAAAGAAATAATAGTTAGGAGTTGTTCGGTTGCTGAACTATGTATGCCGAATGGCTTGAGATTTAAATAAAAAAGCATCTCAACTGAGATGCTTTTTTATTTAGAAACTGTCATCAAAATCTTCAATGCTAAAATCTTCATCCTCGATATCATATTCGTCTTCAAACTCAGCGAACATATCGTCTTCGTTTTCCCAATCGAAGTCATCGTCGAAGTTATGTTCGTCAAAGACATCGATGTCGTTCATTTCTTCCATGAATTCAGCCAATTCATCATCTGTCATTTTGTCTAAGTCTTGTGTCAATAATTTATGGTCACGAGCCAAAGATCTTAATTCTTTCATGACTTCAGGAGATACATAAAAGTCATCATCATTTTCTTGACAATAGTTAATGTATTTTGGGTCCTTTTCAAAGACCTCTGCTAAAGTTTCACCAGCATATTTGCCTGAAATAAACACTGAATCAATATCGTAGAATTTCATAATTTTATTTTTTTATTTTACTTCAAAGATATATCTTTTTTTAAAAAAAACGAAGTGTTTTTAATTATTTTTTAAAAATAAAATAAACAGACAAAACCAGGAAAACAAAACCAATCAAATGGTTCCATCTCAGAGTCTCATTCTTGAAAATGGTAATGCTTATTATCATAAAGACAGTCAGAGAAATAACTTCTTGTATGACCTTAAGCTGTACTAATGAGAAAGGTCCGCCGTTTATTTCAGAACCGATTCTATTTGCTGGTATCATAAATGAATACTCGAAGAAAGCAAGACCCCAGCTACATAATATTATTAATATCAATGGCCAGTCGGTGATGACTTTCATTTCTGACAACTTCAAATTTCCATACCAAGCAAATGTCATAAAAATGTTTGATACAATTAACAAAAGTATTGTATAAATTCCTTTCATATATTAAAAATTATTAACGTTAATCGTTTTGAAATCGAGTGCAAATATCAGTATTTTTTATGAG
>JAZKYG010000157.1:0-19880 GCA_045612025.1 Bacteroidales bacterium | reverse complement strand
CTTACCAGCGCCGTTAGGTCCGATGACGCCGACGATGCCTGCAGGTGGAAGGCTGAAGCTGAGGTTTTCGAATAACAACTTGTCGCCGTATGCTTTGGTGATGTTCTTTGCTTCGATGACCTTGTTGCCGAGGCGGTCCCCGTTAGGGATATATATTTCGAGTTTTTCTTCTTTTTCTTTTACGTCTTCGTTAAGGAGTTTCTCGTAAGAAGCGAGACGTGCCTTGCCTTTGGCATGACGTGCCTTAGGTGCCATTCTGACCCATTCGAGCTCGCGTTCCAAAGTCTTGCGACGTTTGCTTTCTGTCTTTTCTTCCATCGCCATGCGTGCTGTCTTCTGGTCGAGCCATGATGAGTAGTTGCCTTTCCATGGAATACCTTCGCCGCGGTCGAGTTCGAGAATCCAGCCTGCTACGTGGTCTAAGAAGTAACGGTCGTGGGTTACAGCGATTACGGTGCCTTTATATTGTTGCAAGTGTTGTTCCAACCAGTTGATAGCTTCTGCGTCGAGGTGGTTGGTAGGTTCGTCTAACAACAAGATGTCTGGTTCTTGGAGGAGCAATCTTACCAATGCTACGCGGCGGCGTTCACCACCAGAGAGGTTCTTGACAGGAGTGTCGCCGTCAGGGCAGTTAAGAGCGTCCATAGCTCTTTCGAGTTTGCTGTCCAAATCCCAAGCGTCGTGCTGCTCGATGAGGTCGGTGAGCTGTCCTTGTTCTTCAACGAGGGCGTTCATCTCGTCGTCAGTGAGTTCTTCCATGAAACGAGCGTTTACTTCTTCATATCTCTTCAAGATGTCAACGACTTCCTGAATGCCTTCCTGAACGACTTCCTTGACAGTCTTGTTGTTGTCCAATTCTGGCTCCTGGTCTAACATACCAACGGAATAACCTGGAGAGAAAACGACTTCTCCGTTATATGCTTTATCTTTTCCAGCAATGATTTTCAATAAGGTTGATTTACCAGAACCGTTCAAACCGATGATGCCTATCTTGGCACCATAATAAAATGATAAATAAATATCTTTCAAAATCTGTCTCGTAGGTGGGATGATCTTGCTTACGCCAACCATCGAGAAAATAATCTTTTTATCGTCAGCCATAATTCTTTTTTTAAAGTCAACAGTCAACAGTCAACAGTCAACGGTCAACAGATTATTATATTATTTATTTTCTAATTAACTCCTAATATCTAACTCCTAATTCCTCATTCCATCCTCCATAATCTTAGTCGCCATTCCCCAGTCGTAGACGCGGTGTACGAATTCGTAGCCGTTTTGTGCGAGGGTCTCGGCTTTATCCTTATCTGTCAGCAATGAGATTATATGTTGTGCTAGTTCCTGTTCGTTGTTTCCGACAAGAATCTCTTTGTTTTCTTCTGCTCCCAAAGGGTTGTTTGCCAATGATGTTGTTATGCAGGGTAGTCTCATCGACATGGCTTCGAGGAGTTTGTTCTGAAGTCCGGTTCCTATTCTCATAGGAGCTATGAATATCCTGCTCTGAGCATAGGCGTCTCTGATGTCGTCGAGCCAGCCGCTTATGATGATTCTGTCGGATGCCACCTTCTTGACGCGAGGGTCTGGCGTTGCGCCTGCAATATACATCTTGGTTTCTGGCAGTTCTTTCCATACCAATGGCAAGATATGATTGGCCAGATATTCTACAGCATTGACATTAGGCGCGTAAGCCATATTGCCTGTGAACACAATGTCGTATTTTTTTTCTTGTTCTTGTGGCGTGTAATATTCATGGTCGACGCCGTTTGGCACTATCAGTATCTCATCTTTTCTGTCATGGTCGATGAGGTCGCGATCTTGTTTGCTGATGATAGTCTTGATGTCGAAGTCGTTGAATATGTCGTGTTCGTAACGTCTCAAGCGTTTGTATTCCATCTTGAAGATAGGTTTGACGTAGAATGGAGCTATCTCGCTTCTGCGTTTCATTCCCATGGAAAATACATCTTGATAGTCTAATGTCTTAGGAGTCTGTTCGTAACGTAGATATTCTGCCACTCTCAGCAGCTGTCCGAACAGCATGTCTGGCTTGTGCTTCTCAATGAGGCTCTGTATTTTCTTATGCGCTTGTTTATTGTAGAAATATCCGCATTGAAGTGGCAAACCTTTGAAGAATGCCCTCACAAGATTTATCAATATAGATATCTTGTTAATGTCGATGAATGTCACTGACAGACAATAAGGCTGCAATGCCTTGAAGGCTTCTTTTTTATTGGCTTTTTTATCTGTATTTAAAGAACAGAGAACCACCTCGTTGTTTTTGGCGAGCTGCTTTATCTGATTGAAAGCTCTCAGCTTATCGCCTTTCTCGAGTGGCCATGGGATTCTCGGCAACAATACAAATATCTTCATAAATCAGTGGTTTATATATGTTATGTCTTTTCTTTTCTTACTTATCTCATCATAGAATATCAGGAGTCTTTCGATGATCTTCTTGTTGTCATAGATATCTTCGATGAGTTTTCTAGCGTTCTTGCCGATGCGTATCAGTTCTTCAGGTTCTTTTGTAATCCTGCATATCGTCTCTACTATTTTTGTAGGGTTATCGGCAATGATGATGTTGTTGTATTCTGAATACTGAATTCCTTCAGCGCCTATCATGGTGGTGATGACGGTTTTGCCCATCGCCATTGATTCAATGATCTTGATTCTTATGCCGCTGCCTGAAAGAAGCGGTACTATCGCGATGTCGTTGCCTTTGATGAACTCTTTGGCATCAGGTACTTCACCCCATACTTTGACGTTGTTTTTCTTGAGGTTCATCAGCCATTTAGGCATATGACGTCCTGCCAGGTTGAGCTTGATGTTGGGTTCTCTTTCCTGTAGTTTGTCCCATACGTTTTTCAGGAACCACTTGATGCCTTCTTCGTTAGGCATCCAGTTCATTGAACCGATGTGGTATAAAGTAGGCTGTTCGTTTATTTCGTAGTTAGGTGTGAAGTCATCTGGGTTGACGCCGAAAGGTATGTCGATGACAGGCACTGATGTCTCGCCTCTGAAGAAAGCGGCGTCGCGATATGTGATGGCAGCGATTCCGTCTACCTTGTTGATGGCGGTCAGCTCATATTCTCTCAAGGTACGAACCAGATGGTTCAGATACCATTTCTTAGGCAAGAAGTTGGTCTTCTTGGCAATTCTGTCCCAGATGAGATGCTCTACGTTATGAGCGCGCAGCACTATCAAAGCCTTGGAGTTGGCTCTGATGGTCTCGATATAAGGCGCCATATATATCATCTCCAGCTGTACGATGTCGTATTTGTCTTTCTTCAAGATCTCGATGAGTTTCTTCCTGAAGTCTTCAGAGATGAATCTTTCCACATGATACGACTTGTCGGAGAAGAGGTTCTTGAATGCCTCTGTTGGTTTTATCTTAAGGTCGACATCGACGAGTTCTATTCCAGTCTTGTCTTTGTAGACCTGAGGAATGTCTTTGTCTTTGATATGATATTTCTCGCTATTGACAGCAAGTATCTTGACTTTATGTCCAGCTTCGAGTAATCCGTTGACAATACTGTTCATTGCCATTGGTCCGCCTTCGCTTGGCGGATAAGGTGACTTGTTACAAAGCATTAAAATATTCATAGCGAGTGTTTTTTATTTGTTTCTTCTAAAGATTTTTCTCAAGGTCTTTTTCCAGCTTTCTCCGTCTAACAGGGCAGAGTCTGTCGTGGCTTTGATAGTTAGGAAAATGCCTATCGGCAATATTATGATTGACGATAGCCACACTCCAAGAAATATAGGGATGTCGCCGGCTATCGCGATGCGTTGGCTTGTGATGGTGATGATGTAATATATGACGAAGAACACCACGCTGATGACTATAGGGAGTCCGAGTCCGCCCTTGCGGATGATGGCCCCTAACGGCGCTCCGATGAAGAAGAACAGCAGACAGGCGATGCTGAGCGAGAATTTCTCATGCAGGACGTGCTGGTGTTTTCTGATATTGGTCTCTTGTCGCTCGAAGTCTTTTATGTTTAACTCGATGTTGTCAATCTGATTTTTTACGGCAATGGTTGCCATATTGACGATAGAGGCTTGTTCCTTCTCGCTGAAGTTCTCCATGAAAGGCCATTTGAAGACAGTGATGGTGTCGAGTTCCGCCTTCCTGTTTTTACTGTTTTTGTTGATCACGTCTTTTGACGACAGATGCTGAAGTCTGTTCTTGAAAGAGTTCTTGTATGATAACTGTCGTTCTTCGACGTTGTTTTCCAATGAGTCGATGGCAACGGTCAGCTGGCTTATGTTCAACATCGACTGATGTCCTTTGAGTGCGCTTCCGTCGCTTTGTGTCATATCGAAGTCGGAGATGTCGAAGCTGACATATTGCTTGTCGAACTTCATGGTCTCAAAAGGTCTTTTCGCTCTATATTCTTTGTCGTCTACGACTTCGTTGTAATTATGTCCGCTATAGAGTGTGAACACTACTTCCTTTTGGTTTGGCGCCAATGCTATCGTGGCTGAGTCGGCGATAGTGACTTTGATGTTGCCTTTGTATGCTGAATGATCGTAAATCAGCATGTCGTAGAGCGTGATGCCGTCGGCGCTTTTCTTGCCAGCTCTGATGCTATATCCGTCTATGCCTTTGTAGAACATGCCTTCGGGAATGTCAAACGACATCTTCTGCTTGCGCACGTCGCGTAACAATGTCTTCGACTTCAATGTCGCGACAGGCAATACGTTATTTGAAAAGACAAAGGCAGTGAAACTCATTATGATGGCGAAGATGAGCAGAGGGCGCATGATCTTCCATACGGAGATGCCGGATGCTTTCATTGCGACGAGTTCGTAAAACTCGCCTAAGTTACCGAAACACATCAGGGATGATAATAATATCGCAAGAGGCATCGCCATTGGAACGAAGGTGATGGCCGTGTAGAACATCAGCTTGCCCAAGACGTCGAGACCTAATCCCTTGCCGACGAGGTCGTCGAGATACGTCCATAGAAATTGCATAAGCAGAATAAATACGGCAATGAAAAATGTGAAGATGAAAGTGCCGATGAATGAGCTTAATATGTACTTATACAGTTTCTTCAAGACTACCTTATTTGTTTTGCAAATATAACATTTTACCTCGTTGGTTTGTTACTTTTATTTTTTTTTGAGATAATGTATTTAATTGCTAAATATTTCTTTTTTTTGCATTAAAATTTAAAGTCATGGAAAATAATATTTTAGATTTCTTCAAGGAAATAAATGTAAGTATAACCATCTCAGATACAGAAGGTAATGTTGTTTATATGAATGACAAGGCCAAGTCGGTCTTTACAGATATGGTTGGAAAGAATATGATGTCGTGCCACAAACAGTCATCGCAGGATACCATAAAGCGTTTGATTGAGGAAAAAGCGACTAATGTCTACACCATCCAGAAGGGCGATGTGAAGAAGATGATATATCAGACTCCTTGGTATGTCGACGGCGAGATTAAAGGTCTCATCGAATACTCTATCATTTTACCGGACAATATGCCTCATTATATTAGATGAAAGTGAAAATTTGTAGAGATGCGTCGAACACACCGATGAAATAAACAAGATGTGTTTGACACGTCTAATAATTAGAAATTTAAGACAATGATAAAACATATTCCTAATGCAATAACATGCTGCAACCTTCTGTCAGGTTGCATCTCTATAGTCTTGATGTGTAACGGCTATGCTGTGGCAGCAGGCGCGATGATATTTCTGGCAGCTGTCTTCGACTTCTTCGACGGCTTCGCTGCTCGTCTCCTGAAAGCCTACTCTCCATTGGGAGTTCAGCTCGACTCGCTATCTGATGTCGTCTCTTTCGGAGTAGCTCCTTCGTTTATAGTATATCACTATCTGAGCCAACAGCCAACAGCCAACAGCCTTAGTCTTGAAATCGCAGATTTCAACATCTTGCCATTCGTCGCTTTCTTCTTGGCGGTGTTCGCAGAACTGCGCCTCGCTAAGTTCAACATCGACGACAGACAGACAACTTCGTTCATCGGATTGCCAACGCCAGCGATGGGACTTTTCGTGGCATCATTGCCATTCACCTTGAAAAACGAAAATCTCGCTTTTATGGCAAAAAACATGTCGAATCCTTATTTCCTTATAGCGATAGTCGTGATATTCAGCTATCTGATGATAAGCGAGATTCCTTTCTTCTCTTTGAAGATTAAGAACTTGAAATTCAAGGAAAACATCCATATTTACATCTTGGCGTTATTCGCCATGGCAGCAGTCATTTTCTTAGGATTCGCCGCTATACCATTTGTGATGTTGTTCTATATCTTGCTGTCGTTGTTTAAGGTCAAAGGACTACGGACGACAGACAACGGTTGACATAAAAACTCAGAATCTCAAAACTCTGAGATTCTGAAGTTCTGAGATTCTGAAGTTCTGAGATTCTGATATTAATTTAAAACTCCTTCTTCCTCAATTCGAAGTTGCTTCCGAGATAATGGCTTCTCACCACCTCATCGTTGGCGAGTTCTTCTGGTGTACCAGACTTAAGGACTTGTCCTTCGAAGACGAGATATGCTCTGTCGGTGATTGACAGTGTCTCGTTGGCGTTATGGTCGGTGATGAGCACGCCTATGTTTTTGTTTTTCAGCTTGGCTACGATACGTTGTATGTCTTCCACAGCTATAGGGTCGACGCCAGCGAAAGGTTCGTCGAGGAGTATGAACTTAGGGTCGACGGCAAGAGCTCTTGCTATCTCTGTTCTGCGTCGTTCGCCGCCTGAGAGTTGTATGCCCTTGCTTTTTCTGATATGTTGCAGACTGAATTCATTGAGCAGTTCCTCGAGTTTCTCTTTCTGTGCTTCTTTGCTCATGCCTTCCTTGAACTGCATCACTGAGGCGATGTTGTCTTCAACGCTGAGCTGACGGAATACTGACGCTTCTTGCGCCAGGTAGCCGATGCCAAGCTGAGCTCTTTTATACATAGGAAACTGTGTGATGTCTTCGTCGTCAAGATAGACATGTCCTGAGAAAGGCTTGATGAGACCGACAGTCATATAAAAGGTGGTGGTCTTTCCAGCACCGTTAGGTCCGAGAAGTCCGACTATCTCGCCTTGTTTCACCTCCACACTGACGCCTTTTACCACAGTGCGGTTATTATATTTCTTTACTAAATTGTCAGTCCTTAATATCATTGTTTAAAGTTTATAGTTAATAGTTTATAGTGTATAGTAGTTTCAAAGTTCAAAGTTCAAAAGCCAAAAGCCAAAAGCCAAAAGCCAACGGCCTATATTATTCCTTCCTTAATTATATCGTGTATATGTATCATCCCGACGTAGTCGCCGTTTTCCATCACAGGTAGCTGTGTTATGGATTTCTTGCGCATCAGTTCAAGGGCATTTACGACCAGGTCGTTTTTGTCTATCGTCTTAGGATTTTGAGTCATGATGTCTTTTGCTTTCACCTCTTCTATATTAGGATGCTTCATGAGCATTCTTCTGAGGTCGCCGTCGGTGATGATGCCGATGAGTTTTTCGTCGCGCATCACTGCCGTCGCGCCGAGTATCTTCTCTGTTATCTCGATTATCACGTCAGTCATGACAGTATCTTCTTTCACCATTGGTCTTGCGTTTTTGACACAGAGGTCGCCTACGCGGAGGTAGAGGCGTTTTCCCAGCGCGCCGCCAGGGTGGAACTTGGCGAAGTCCTGTGCGCTGAAGCCGCGGCATTTCAGCAGAGCCATGGCGAGAGCGTCGCCCATGACGAGCTGTGCGGTGGTGCTGGCAGTAGGAGCGAGGTTGTTAGGACAAGCCTCGTGCGGCACTGTGGTGTCGATGATGTAATCGGCTTCTTTGGCTAGAAAAGACTCGGTATTGCCAACGATTGCGACGAGTTTGTTCTTCCTTATTTTTATTAATGGAGTGAGCACTTTAATCTCAGGAGTCTCGCCGCTTTTCGAAATAATTATAACAACATCGTCCTCTCTGATTATGCCCAAATCGCCGTGGATAGCATCAGCGGCATGCATGAAAACAGCTGTCGTTCCTGTGGAATTTAAGGTCGCAACTATCTTTTGTGCGATATTTGCACTCTTCCCAATGCCTGAAACAATCACGTTGCCCTTAGAATTCAATATTAATTCTACGACTTTTGTGAAATTATCTGTTAAAAGTTCCTTGAGACCTAATATTGAAGCGGCTTCTGTATCAATGACTTGAATTGCTATATCCTTGATGCTTTCCATAATTTTAAAAAAATATTACTTTTTTCTTGCTTCTTTAAAATTAAAAATCATAACTTTGTCAAAGAGACGAATTAATAAATTTTATTTTAGCAAGACTTTGCAAATATAAATAAATTTCATTGAAGAGGATATGGCAAAAATTGATGAAAAAAATTTGCACGATTTATTAAAGAATGTTTTTGGTTTCGAGCAATTCAAAGGTAATCAAAAAGCTATTATAAAAAGTATATTGGCAGGCAACAATACGTTTGTCCTTATGCCAACTGGCGGCGGCAAGTCGCTTTGTTATCAGTTGCCGGCATTGATCAGTGAAGGCACTACTATCGTCGTTTCACCTTTAATCGCTTTGATGAAGAATCAGGTCGATATGATTCGTAACTTTGGCACCGACTCAGGCATCGCCCACGTCATGAATTCTTCATTGTCGAAGACTGAGTTGAACCAGGTGAAAGAAGACCTCTCAAGCGGAAAGACAAAGTTGTTGTATGTGGCTCCAGAGTCTCTTACCAAAGATGAGACTGTTGAGTTCTTGCGTGGCCTGAAGATATCTTTCTTCGCCATCGATGAGGCTCACTGTATTTCTGAATGGGGACACGACTTCCGCCCTGAATACAGACGCTTGAGACCTATAATAAATGCCATAGGACCAAAATTGCCAGTCATAGCTCTCACTGCAACAGCAACAGTGAAGGTTCAGAAAGATATTATGAAGAATCTTGAGATCCTCGACGCTAAAGTATTTAAATCATCTTTCGACAGATCTAATCTCTATTATGAGGTGCGTCCTAAGACAAAAGACGTCGTCAAGGATATCATAAAATATATCAAGAGTAATCCAGGAAAATCAGGTATCGTTTATTGCTTGAGCCGTAAGAAAGTAGAAGAACTAGCTGAAGTGCTCGTGGCTAACGGTATCCGCGCTCTCCCTTATCACGCAGGTCTCGACACTCAGACTCGTCGCGACAATCAAGACAGATTCCTTATGGAAGAGGTCGACATCATCGTCGCTACTATAGCCTTCGGTATGGGTATTGACAAACCAGACATCCGTTTCGTGATCCACCACGATATTCCTAAGAGCCTTGAAGGTTATTACCAAGAGACAGGTCGCGCTGGCCGTGACGGTGGCGAAGGTAAATGTATCGCTTTCTACGATTACGAAGATATTCATAAACTTGAGAAATTCAATAAAGGTAAGGACGTCGCAGAACAGGAGATCGCTCGTGAACTTCTTAACGAGACCGTGACATACGCAGAGTCATCTGTATGTCGTCATAAACTCTTGCTTCACTACTTCGGCGAGTCTTACGAAAAGGAAAACTGTGGCGCCTGCGACAACTGTAACAACCCTAAAGTCAAGTTCGATGGCAAGGAAGATATCAAACTCGCTATCGATGCTATCATCGCGACAAAACAGCTTTTCAAGACAAAACATATAGCAGAACTTCTCGCAGGTAAGGCTACAGGCGATATCAAGACTGCAAAACACGATACAAACGAATTCTTCGGCGCCGGTGACGATAATGATGAGAAACACTGGACATCAATAATCCGTCAGGCTATAGTAAATAAACTCCTTTCAAAAGATATCGAAGAATATGGCGTGCTTAAAGTCACTAAGGAAGGCAAGGATTTCGTAAAGAGTCCATATACTATCATGGTGGCTAAGGATCACGACTACGACAATCCTGAAGAAGAGGATTTCGATGAAGAAAGAGTAGCTTTCGGCAAGGATAGCGGAACTGACAAGACATTGTTCGCTATGCTGAAAGACCTTCGCAAGACAATGGCGAAGAAGATGAACTTGCCTCCTTTCGTTATCTTCCAGGATCCATCACTCGAGGATATGACAATACAATATCCTATCACGATGGACGAACTTACTCAGATAGTCGGTGTTGGTCAAGGCAAGGCTCAGAAATTCGGTCAGCCATTCTTGGATCTTATCAAGGAATATGTTGAAGAAAACGAAATCACTCGTCCTAATGATATGGTGATAAAGTCATCTGTCAACAGATCTGCATTGAAGATAAGCATCATCCAGAACATCGACAGAAAGATTCCATTGGAAGACATTGCTCATTCTAAGAATATGGGCTTTGATGAGCTTCTTACTGAAATTGAAAGCATCGTCGCTAGTGGAACACGTCTTGATATCAACTATTACATCGAAGATAATATCGACGAATATCACCAAGAAGATATCTTGGAATATTTCCGCGAAGCTGACTCTGACACAGTGGAAGACGCTATGGAAGCTCTTGGCGTAAACGATTACGAGGAAGAAGAAGTACGTCTCATGAGAATCAAATTCTTCTCTGAAGTTGGTAACTAAAAGTTTGAAAATATTAACACTCTCGGTGTTGTTGCTCTTGATGTCCTGTGATAACAAACGGACCAAGGTGACAGCACCGAATGTTTTATTGTCTGAACCTCAGATGGTGGAGATAATGACGGATGTCTATGTCTTGGAAAACGCTATCAACTATAGGAGAGGCAAGAGTATAAGCGCGAATAACCTGAAGACCAAAGGATATGATGCCATATTCTCTCATTACGGCATCACCGATTCTATATTTTACGATAATATGGACTATTATAACGACAACCCGGTTTTGATGAAAAGAATAATGGATTCGGTGTTGGTTAATTTTGAGTTGCTAAGAAATTAAGTCACTAAGTTGCTAAGTCTTGACAACTCAGCAACTTGGTAACTCAAAGTCTTAAATAAAGTTCATCATAACATTGATTTGACATTCGCTGCTTAATGTCTTCTTGACTGGACATGTCTCAGCAGCTCTTTGCAATAAGACTCTTTCTTTGTCGGTATATTGCTGTGTGAAGTTGACAGTGATGTTGATTTCTCCGATTCTGCGTGGAGCGTCGGCCATTACCTTGTCGACTTCGATGCTCATTCCTTCGAGATTGATGCCTTTGCTTTCTGCTGTATAAGCCATCATCGCCATCATACAGGCTCCTAATGAAGCTGCTGTTAAATCGACTGGTGAGAATCCTTTGCCGTGACCGTCAACATTAATTTTTACACCTGATGGGTTATGTGTTAATTCACTGCATAAATTACCTAAGTATTTTCCTGAAATTGTTGCCATTTTTTTAGTTTTTTTAGTTGATAATAGTTTTATTGAATTGCATTTATTTTATAACACAAAGATATGGATTTTTGTTGAGATATCGCTTTGGAAAATATTGATAAGTCTATCGATAAAATAAATATCGTTTTCTCGATTAATTTCTTCCAGAATCTTTAATCATAGAGTGAAGCGTTTCGTTGAGGCTTTGTCTCTCGTTGAGTTCTTCAAGACTTTGATGCATTTTGTAGCACCAGTGATGATGTGGGTTTGCAGGCACGTTGATCTGTTCTCTTTGTGTAGCGTCCCATCTGAACTCGCCGTCCATCGCTATATAATCCTGGATAGGGATGATGACCCACATCGAGGATGATTTAAGATGTTGTTCGATTATTTCCTTGCAGACGAATGGCTCTGCGAAGTAAGGAGCGCCTTCCTGATGACCAAGCATCTCTCTGTAGAAACGGTTTGTAAGCTCGCCGTTTTCTTCCCACCAGCCTCTTATTGTCGACATGTCATGCGTTGATGTGGTGTCGACGCTTAGATAAGGATTGTTCGCTGGATTGACGAATGTCTCGCAAGGATTCTTAGGCATCCTCTGGACTTCAAGACTTAATATGTTGAACTGCTGCATCACATCCTTGACGCAGGCAGGAACCATGCCGAGGTCTTCGCCACAGACTAACATATCGCTGGCTTCGATAATCTTAGGCAGTTTCTTCAATGCCTCTTCTTTCCACAGTTCTTCGTTTCTATGATAGAAATATTCGTCGTATAACTTGTTTATTTCGTTCTTCTGATAGTCTTCAAGTTCATTATAAGAATGTGTGAATTGCAAGGCTATACGCGGATGTAAGCCTTTGTTTTTATCTTCTACGAACAAGACCTCAGCACACAGCGCAATAAGTCCGTTTTTAATTTTCTCGTCTTTATATCTGTTGTCTGTTGTCTGTTGTCTGTTGTCAAAAAAAATAGTGATTTTCCTTTGGGTGTTGAATTCTTCTTTCAATTCAAAATAGCTGAATGATGTCTCATTGAGATATTTCTCTCTGACTTCTTCAGTATGTTCTCCGAAATATTCATTTAAGAAATGACCTCTGATATAAGGCTTCGTCAGTCTGTTATGGTCGGCTGATAACAGTCTGCATACTGCAGACGATGAGTCGCCGATGGCAGGGCTGAAGTGACCAAGCAGACCTTGTGTTGATTCGTAAGGTATCTCCCATATTCTGAAGAAACCTAATATATGGTCGATGCGATATGCGTCAAAATAACGGCTCATCTGTGTGAGTCGGTTACGCCACCACTGATAGTTGTCTTTTGCCATCGCCTCCCAGTTATATGTAGGAAATCCCCAGTTCTGTCCTTCTGTAGCGAAAGCGTCTGGTGGGGCTCCGGCTTGGCAATCGAGATTGAACAGCTCTGGATTTGTCCATGCTTCCACGCTGTTTCTTCCAATGCCGATAGGAATGTCGCCTTTCAAAGCGATGCCTCTTTCGTGAAGATAGTCGATGGTTTCAGTGAGCTGCTTGTCGAGATGATATTGCAGGAAGTAGTAGAATTCTGAACTTTGAACTAGGTCTGTTGACTGTTGTCCGTTGACTGTTGACTCTAAACAGAATTTAGCGTAAGGTACGAGCCATTCTTCATTTTCCTTGAAGAAGAGTTTATAGTCTTCTTTGTCTCTCACTTCGTTCCAAGTCTGTGCGAATATCTTTTTGAAGTAAGTGTCTTTTACCTTCATCACCTCAGGATAATCGACGAAATCCTTTGACTTCAATATCTCTTTCTGTCTTTGGAAATATTTGATGTCATCGCTATCGTTTAGCGTTCCTAATTTATCGAGGTTGAGATAGATAGGATGTAATGCTTTTGTTGATATTGCCTTGTAAGGATAGGAGTTATCCCAAGAGTCGTCGGTGCGTGTGTCGTTGATAGGAAGTATCTGTATCATCTTCATTCCTGTCTTGCAGCACCAGTCGGCTAACAGTTTGAGGTCAAGGAATTCTCCTATGCCGAAGTTGTTTTTGCTATTAAGAGAAAACACCGGCACTGCAACCCCTGTGAATTTAGGATTGCTGCCGGTGTTTTCTTTTTCGTTTAACACCTTAAAGACTTTGGTGTTTGGGAAACTTTGAGAACTTATATAATTCATAATGCATAATTCATAATTCATAATTGATTATGCATTGTGCATTACGAATTATGAATTGAGTCTATTGTTTCACAGATGTTTTCAAAAATCTCCTCTATTGTTCCGACTCCGTTGATAGGGTGGAGGCAGTTCTTGTGTTGATAATAGTCGAGGACAGGTTTTGTCTTGTTGTCGTATTCCACGAATCTGAAGTGTATTGATTCGATGTTGTCATCGGCGCGACCGCTTGTCTTGCCGCGTTCGAGCATACGTTCTATGAGTACGTCTTCTGGAACTTCGAGGCTGACTACGCCGTCAAGATCAAGGTCGTATTTTTTGAATAAGTCGTCTAATATTTCGGCTTGTTTTACTGTACGAGGGAATCCGTCGAAGAGGAAACCATTAGAGTCTTTATGTGTCTTGATGAATTTCTCTATTATTTCAGCTACGATTTCATCAGAGGCGAGACCGCCGTGGTCGATGATGTCTTTAACTTTGAGACCTATCTCTGTACCTGCTGCCATTTCAGCGCGGAGCACTTGACCTGTTGAAATATATGTAAGGTCATAGCGTTCTTTGATATGTTCTGATTGAGTTCCTTTGCCAGCACCTGGAGGGCCGAAAATTATTATATTTAACATAGTGATGATTTTTTGCTTTTTTAATTATTCAACGACTTTGTAGATCGATGCGTAGTTTCTTCCGTATTCGTTATAGTCGAGACCATAGCCGACTATAAATTCATTGTCGATATTTAATCCGATATAATCTATTTTGTAGTTGAATTTGAATGCGTTAGGTTTGAAGAGCATTGTCGCGATCTTTACGCTTTCCACGTTTATTGCTTCGAGTTTTTGCAAGAGGCTATTCATTGTGAAACCAGAATCGATGATGTCTTCGATGATGACGACATTACGTCCTTTCAATGAAGTGTTCAGACCTATTAGCTCTTTGACTTCGCATGTGCTTTGAGTTCCTGAATATGTAGAGTATTTGACAAATGAAGTCTCGCAGTCAATGGTGAGTTCTTTAAATAATTGAGAAGCAAACATAAAGGCGCCGTTGAGCATGACAAGGAAGAGAGGATTCTTGTCTTTGTAATCCTCGTTGATTTGATTGGCGATACCTTTGATGACAGCTTCAATCTCTTCTTGTTTTATGTAAAGCTCGAACTCTTTGTCAAGCACCTTTATAGTGTTCATATTCAGTTTTATTGCGAATAAAAATTTTTCTCGTTTGCAAATATACAAAATTACCCATTACTTTCCATTTTTTAGGAACATTTTATTAATAATTAGGAGTTAGGAATTAGAAGTTGAGAATTAAGGATTTGAAGAACAGAGGAACTAAGGGTTTAAAGCTCGGCGATTCGACAAGTTCGGTGCCCGAAAAGTGCAGAGCTCAAGGCACAAAGTTCGGCTTTCATTGAACATTTTAATATTGCCATTGTTTCAGTGAAAAAATTAACGCTTATGGATTCAAATAAAACAAAAACTATCGCGAAGCTTAGTGTCTTCACTATAGCTATCATGAATGTTACGGCGGTCGTTTCTTTGCGTGGACTTCCTGCCGAGGCCGAATATGGTTTGAGTTCGGCATTTTATTATTTGTTTGCAGCTCTCGTCTTTCTTATCCCGACGTCTTTGGTGGCGGCGGAGCTTGCGTCTATGTTCGCTAACAAAGAGGGCGGTGTGTTCCGCTGGGTCGGTGAGGCTTTCGGCAAGCGACTCGGTTTCCTCGCCATCTGGCTGCAATGGTTCCAAAACACTATCTGGTATCCAACGGTCTTGACCTTCGGTGCCGTCTCTCTCGCTTTTATCGGCACGAACCCTACAACAGACATGGCGCTCGCCGATAACAAAGTCTACACTCTTATCGTCGTTCTTGCCATCTACTGGATTGCGACCCTCATCGCTTTCAAAGGTCTCGACTGGGTCGGTAAGGTATCTAAAATCGGTGGTCTCATCGGTACCATTATCCCATCAATCATATTGATAATCTTGGGAATCTATTATGTCGCGACAGGCGGTCCGATACAGATGGATCTCGGTGGCAGTTTCTGGCCTGACTTGGCTCGTCTCGATAACCTTGTCCTCGCTTCAAGTATCTTCTTGTTCTATGCTGGTATGGAGATGACTGGTGTCCACGTCACAGATATGGATAATCCAAGCAAGAGCTATCCTCGTGCGGTGTTCATTGGTGCAATTATGACAGTGTTGATATTTGTCTTAGGTACATACGCTCTCGGTTTCATCATCCCTAAAGACAACATCAACTTGACACAAAGTCTTTTGATAGGTTTTGACAATTACTTCAAATATATCCATGCATCATGGTTGTTCCCTGTCATTGCCGTCGCTCTTGCATTCGGTGTTCTCGCTGGCGTATTGGCTTGGGTATCTGGTCCTTCAAAAGGTTTGCTTGTCGTTGGCAAGGCAGGTTATCTTCCTCCATTCTTCCAAAAGACAAACAAGCTTGGAGTTCAAAGTAATATCTTAATCATTCAAGGTATCATCGTTACCATCTTAAGTCTTCTCTTCGTGGTAATGCCTTCTGTACAAAGCTTCTATCAGATATTATCACAGATGACAGTATTGCTTTACTTGATAATGTATCTCTTGATGTTTGCTGCGGCTATCTATCTCCGTTACATCATGAAAGATGCTCCTCGTACATTCAGAATTGGCAAGAAAGGTAACTTCTTGATGTGGTTCATCAGCGGTGTCGGTTTCTTAGGTTCATTGCTTGCTTTCATCTTGAGTTTCATCCCTCCAAGCCAGATCGCTATAGGCAGCAATGCTGTGTGGTACGCTGTTATGTTCGGTGGATGTATAATTTTCGTGGCAGTGCCTTTTATAATATACGCTTTACGAAAACCATCATGGCAAGATAAAGACTCACAGATTCAGCCATTCCACTGGGAAAAATAAAGACACCAAGTCGCTAAGTCACCGAGTCACCAAGTATTTTCTTGGAGTCTTAAAAAAACTCAGAATCTCAGAAATTAAAAAACTCAGAACTTTAAAATTTTGAAGTTCTGAGTTTTTGATATTTTGAATTTTTTAAAAAACGATCTGGTACGTGCTTCGGCTTCTTTGTTCGACGTAGACTTTTCTGTCTTTGACGTAGTCTTTTTCAAGTCCTTCTTGATAGTGTCGTATGGTGAAGAGCTGAAGTCCGTCGTTGTATTTCACTTTAAAAGCTTGAGAGAGCGCCTCTGTGAGTTGGAGGCGTTTCTTTTCATTTTCATCGAAGCATATCGAGAGTACAAGAGCCGACACCTGTGTCATATTGGCGTGTATGTTAAGCTCATCCATGATGTTAAAGATGAGTGCTCTGTTATGTTCGTTCATGAAAGAATAGTCGCGAGGCGTGATGCTCATCAGCGTCTGTTTTTCTTTTACTATGAAAGAAGGAACATATTCGATATATTCTTTTGTTCCGTCGATGACGGACGGTTCGAGTCTGGTGTCGAGGAAAGAACGTACCTTAAGAGGGATGTTCTTGTTTTGTAAAGGTTTGAGAGTGTTAGGGTGTATGATAGAGGCTCCATAGAAGGCGAGTTCTATCGCTTCGAAGTAGGAGAGATGCTCTATTTTCTTTGTGTCGGGAAAACGTTTAGGGTCGGCGTTGCGTAGGCCGTCGACGTCTTTCCATATTGTGAGTTCCTTTGCTTCGAGGCAGTTCGCAAATATCGCTGCTGTGAAGTCGGAACCTTCTCTGCCCAATGTTGTCGTGGTCTTTGGTGATGTTGAAGAAGCGATGAATCCCTGAGTGATATACATCGTTCCATTATGTTCGTCGTTGAGCTTCTGTATCCTTAGTCGGCAGTCGTCCCATTCAGGGTTAGCAGCGCGGAAGTTATGGTCGGTGATGATGTATTCGCGGGCGTCGAGCAATTCGTTCTTGATGCCGCATTCGTTGAGATAAGCGGATATCAGAGTGGTGGAGAGCATCTCGCCGAAACTTACGGTGTTGTCGTATTGATAGTCGTAGTCGAAGCCTGTCTCTTTGAGGTTGAGATATAAATCCAAGAATAGATTTGTCATCGTCTCGAAGATAGGATGGTCGGTATTGCCTTCGAAGAGCTCGTTCATGATGTTCTCATGATATTCTATTATCTCGCTGAGCGCGCTTATCTCAAGGTGACCGTTATTTGCACGGAAGTCAGCCAAAGCCTTCTCGATGGCGTTGGTAGTTTTTCCCATAGCCGAGATGACGAGCATAAGATCGCTTCTGTCTTCTTTTTCAAGGATGTCTTTTAAGTTTCTTACAGCATTAGCGTCCTTCACTGACGCACCACCGAATTTGTATACTTTGTTTATCATTTTTTAAAGTTTAAGGTCAACAGACAACAGACAACGGACAACAGTCTTTGGGTATGCCTTTAGTCATAGTTCAAAGTTAATAGTTCTGAGCTCAAAGTTCAGAGTTCTTTTATTGGGCAAATGTAAGAAAAAATAATAAACACCTATTTAAGAAAATCAAAAACTCAAAACCTCAAAAACTCAAAACCTCAGAAATTTTGAGATTCTGAGGTTCTGAAATTTTGAATTTTTGAGATTCTGAAATTCTGAGGTTCTAACTTAGTTGCTCTTCTTTCCGCCATGGTTGAAGCTTTGCTTAGGATGTACGTTCCTGTTGACTTCAACTCTTGATTGTGTTGGATAGCTGAGTTTTTCCAAGTCTGCGACTGCCATCCTGATATCGGTCAGGAGCATGTCGGCCATATCGCGGCTGAATCCTTGACGACAGACAATTCTCATGACAACGCATTGCTCTAAATCCTTCGGCAATGTATACGCTGGAACCATCCATCCGTTTTGTTGTAACTTGTATTGCAAGTCGTACAAGGTCCAGTTGGCGACTTTATCGTATTTAGGGTTCAAAGACCAGATGAACAATGGGTTGACCAACTCGCTGCTGTAGTTCTTGAACTGCGGCATCTTGCCGATTTCGGCGTGGAGATATTCTGCGATTTCCATTGAGTTCTGCTGGATTGCCTTGTATCCTTGGAATCCTAATCTGATGAACTGATAGTATTGTCCCAGGACTTGGGCTGCTGGTCGTGAGAAATTAAGACCTACTTGTGTAATATCAGCGCCGAGGTAGTTGACGCTGAACGCCATTTCAGAAGGCAGATATTTCTTGTCTTTCCAGATGACCCAGCCCAATCCTGGATATACCAATCCGTATTTGTGGCCTGAGGTGCTTATTGACAAAACGTTATTCAATCGGAAGTCCCATTTGACGTGAGGTTTGAGGAATGGGAGGATGAAACCGCCTGATGCAGCGTCGACGTGGATGCAGAGCTGGTTGCCTGTCTTCTTGTTGAACTCTGTTACGGCTTTGTCAATTGCTTCGAAGTCATCGTTCATACCAGTCCAGGTGCAGCCTGCGATAGGGACGATGCAGATGGTGTTCTCGTCGCACATCTCGATGGCTTTCTTAGGATCTAATGTCGGGTTCTCCGTTGTGAGCGGTACTGTACGCATCTCGATCTGCCAGAGCTGAGCGAACTTTTCCCATACTACCTGATAGCCTGTGGAGATGACGAAGTTAGGTTTGTCGTAAGGCTTGCCTTGTTCCATCCTTCTCTTGCGCCAGCGCATCCATGCAGCCACGCCGCCGAGCATACAGGCTTCTGATGAACCGATGCCGAGAGCGCCAGTCTTCCATTTGTTGGTCTCAGGACTGTTCCATAAGTTGGCGAGAATGTTGATGCACTTCTGTCCCATCACAGCTACACGAGGATATTCAGTCTCGTCGATATAGTTGATGCTGATGGCCTCGTTCATTAATTTTGTGGCATATTCATCCATGTATGTGGTGACGAAAGTAGCGAGGTTGAGTCGAGGCTGTGTCTGTGGGAAAGTCTCGTCCTTAACCATTTGATATGCAACTTGTGGTGTTGTTGGTGCTTCAGGAATTCTATCTACTGGAGATGGATTTACCATCGCGTCTGTTCCGAAGACATCGCTCTTAGCGTCGCCATGTCTGAAATTCAAATCTTTCATAATGTTGTTGTTTTTTTAAGTTTAAATTAGTCTGACTTAAAAACATTATGAATAGAGGAAAGTTTGTTTAAGAATTGTTAAAAACTCAAAACTTCAAAAACTCAAAACTTCAAAATTTTTCTGAGATTCTGAACTTCTGAGTTTCTAAAAAGAATACCAGTTCTTAAACTCAGCGACACGTGCTTTGCTGACGATGATTTTTTCTTCTGTTGGTATGGTAAGATTTAACGAAATCTTATTTCCAAACCATATAGATATGTCTTTGATGGCTTCGTGTGATACGATATATTGGCGGTTGGCTCTGAAGAACATCTTAGGATTCAGCTGGTTCATCATCTCGTCAAGGTTTTGGTTGAGATAATATACCTTGCCTGAAAAAGTGACTGCCTTGATGAGTTTAAGGTCTATGTATATGTAAGCTATGTCTTTCGCTGCAAGAGGAACCAGCTTGTCG
>JAZKYG010000156.1:0-2466 GCA_045612025.1 Bacteroidales bacterium | reverse complement strand
TACTTAATAAATACTTTTTCATAGCTAATTTTATTGATTATAAATAATTTACAATTTAACCTTAGTTTTGCAAATATACGACAAAAAACATAAAATTTCTGTATGTATTTTTTTAAAAAATATATATTTTTGTCATTCATTTAAATCATAATAAAAATTAACAATAATGGGCGGATTTTTCGGAGTAGTATCAAAGAGAACTTGTATCTCTGATCTTTTTTACGGTACTGACTATCATTCACATCTAGGCACAAAACGTGCAGGTTTAGCAACTGTTGACAACAATAAATTCTATCGTTCGATTCACAATATCGAAGGTGCATATTTCAGAACAAAATTCGATTCTGACTTAGCTAAATTCCATGGCAACATGGGTATTGGCGTCATCAGTGATACTGACGCACAACCTATTATTGTTAATTCTCACCTCGGTCGTTTTGCTATCGTTACCGTTGCAAGAATCAACAACTTAAAAGAGTTGGAACACGAATGTCTTGAAAACAAGCAACATTTTGCAGAATTAAGCGGCGGTGACACCAATCCTACTGAGTTGGTTGCGCTTCTCATCACTCAAGGCAAAGACTTCGTCGATGGCATTCAGAATGTCTTCAACAAAATCAAAGGTTCTTGTTCAATGCTTATTCTTACTCCAGAAGGCATTATCGCTGCCCGCGATCGTTACGGACGTACTCCTATCGTAATTGGCAAAGACGCTGACGGTTTCGCTCTTGCAACAGAAAGCCACAGCTACGTCAATATGGATTACAAGACAGAAAGATGGATTGGTCCAGGCGAGATTGTAAAAGTCACTCCAGAAGGATATACACAGTTATTGGCACCTAGCAAAAAATGCCAGATGTGTTCATTCATGTGGATTTATTATGGTTACCCAGCAGCTGCTTATGATGATATCTTTGTAGAAAACATGAGATATAACGGTGGTTACGCAATGGGACAAATGGATGACGTTGACGTCGATTACGTTGCTCCTATTCCAGACTCTGGTATCGGCATGGCAATAGGTTATTCTAACGGCAAACAGATTCCTTACGTAAGAAGTGTTGTTAAATATACTCCAACATGGTCACGCAGTTTCATGCCTGTTACTCAGGAAGAAAGAGAACACGTCGCTAAGATGAAACTCATCACCAACGCCTCATTGTTAAAAGACAAGAAAGTCGTTTTCTGCGACGACTCTATCGTTCGTGGAACACAGCTTCGCGACAACGTCAAGATGCTCTACGAATGCGGTGCCAAGGAAGTACACATCAGAATCAGCTGCCCTCCATTGTTATACGGCTGTCCATTCCTCAACTTCTCTAACTCAAAGACAGATATGGAATTGATCACACGCCGTTGCATCAAAGAGTTGGAAGGCGATGCTTACAAAAACTTGGAATACTACAGCGATCATACAACAAAACAATATGCAAATCTCGTCGAAATGTTAAGAAAACACATTGGTGTAGATTCATTAAAATTCAATACAATTGACATCATCCGCGATGCTATAGGCGTCTCAAAAGACGAAATCTGTATGCACTGCTTCGATGGTTCAAGCTACGGGGAAAAATAATTCGGGGTGTGGTGCAGTCGGCTAGCATTCTTGCATGGGGTGCAAGCGGTCGCCCGTTCGAGTCGGGCCACTCCGACGATTTTTTAAGTTGCTGAGTTACTGAGTTACTAAGTTATCAAGACGTCGTTTATAGATTTATAGGCGACGTTTTATTATTTATCCACATATTTAAAAGTCTAGATAACTTCATCAAATCCTCAATTCCTTAGTTCCTTAATTCCTTCCTTTGGGCGTTCCGGCTATCGCCGTCGGGCTTTCCGCTATATCTTTTTCCGCTTCGCTTCAAAAGGATGCCGCTCCAATCCCTAACGCTTTGGCGGCTCCTGAACTAAGGCTGCTGGACTTTTTTTATGCAAGCAATGAGCAATTAAAAACTGAAAACTGAAAGTTAATGTTAAATGTAAACTGCAGATTCTCTCCGCGTTCCTCTGCGAGAGAAAGGAGATGTATAAAAACAGAAAAGCCCCAGCTGTATGCTGAGGCTTCCGTTATGGGGTGGCGACGACCTACTTTCCCACAAATTGATGCAGTATCATCGGCGCTGCGGGGCTTAACTTCTCTGTTCGGAATGGGAAGAGGTGGACCTCCGCGCTATAGTCACCATGTGTCTCTTTATATGTCTTGACATGGTCCGGAAGAAGGACACTTCGCAACAGAGCCTTGCGAACTCGTGTCATCTCTTATGTAACCTCTCAGGTTAACGTAAAGCTTTCGGGCTATTAGTACTGCTCGGCTGAACACATCACTGCGCTTACACCTGCAGCCTATCAACGTGGTAGTCTCCCACGACCCTTATAGGAAATCTCATCTTGAGGTGGGCTTCGCGCTTAGATGCTTTCAGCGCTTATCCCGTCCGAACGCTGCTACCCTGCGGTGCGGCTGGCGCCACA
>JAZKYG010000155.1:0-1668 GCA_045612025.1 Bacteroidales bacterium | reverse complement strand
ATCTCACCTCTGTTCGCCACTAATATCTTATGTATTTTCTTCGAAGGCATAATATGGAGACAAAGATAATAAAAAACTTTAAACCTTGAACCAAGAAGATTAAAAAAACTAAGGCTGTTGACCATTGACCATTGGCGTTATTATTTCAAGCGTATCTTAGAGAGAACGGCTGATATTCTTTTCTCTACACTGACAACATCCGAAAGTAATTTTTTATAGTTTTCTTCATCTAGATACTGGAAATAGTATGACAATTCTATTTGGGTTTCCAACTCAAATGCAGAACCTATTGCTATTTCCAGATACCTAGCAAATTCTACCGAAGAAGATCGGGATGAACCTTCTGCTATATTCGAAGGTATTGATATCGCAGAGCGTTGAATCTGATTTACAATAGCGCTATACTGAGGAAAGTTCTTAGTATGTTGACAAACATTCTTTGCCAAAAGCATAGAGTCTTTCCAAATGTCATAATTTCTAAAATTTCTCATGGTTTAATAATTTTTGGTTTATAATTGGTTTAACAGTCAACGGTCAACGGTCAACAGTCAACAGTCAACAGTCAAAAAAGCAGCCATCCTCTCCTGAGCGTCTTCTGACATTCTCTCCTGTGCTATCATCATGGCTGTAGCGTTGAATATCTCGTCATAAGGATTGGCACGTCCTGCAACGCTTCTAATGAGATGCTTACATTCTCTGATAGCATTAGGCGAGGCATTGAGATAATTGTCAATATAAAAATCCAATCTCTGATTTAACTCATCTATATTTCCGACATAATTGACGAGCTTATAATCTTTCGCCTCTTGTGCTGTGAATTTCCTTCCCGACAGCATCAGGTCGCGTGCCGGCATCTCGCCGCATCTGGCAATGACAAAAGGCGATATAGTAGCAGGCGTGAGCCCTAGCTTCACCTCGCTGAATGCGAAGACGGTGTCGTTCTCAGCCAACACCACGTCGGAAGCTGCTATGATACCATTGCCGCCACCAACGACAGCGCCATGTACCAAAGTGATGACCGGCTTGTTGCAGAAATATATCTTCTGGAATAATTTCGATAATCTCTTCGCGTCTTCAAGGTTCTGCTCATAGCCGTATGAGGCTATGTCTTTCATATAGTTGATATCAGCTCCTGCACAGAATGACTTGCCATTGCCACATATCTCAATGACGCGTATGTCGTCTCGGCAGTCAAGCCAGTCCACCGCTTCTGTCAGTTCTTTTATCATCAAAGCATTCATGGCATTACGCACCTCTGGCCTATTCAGAGCGATACGAGCCACGTTCTTTTCTATTCCTATCTGTAATGTTGTGAAATCCATTTTATTCAATTCATAATTCATAATTCACAATGCATAATCACAGACAATTATGAATTATGCATTATGAATTATGCATTGTTTTTACATTCTAAACACACCAAACTGTAATGGTGGGAATGGCTGGTTCAATGATGACGCTATTCCCATCGCTAACATCTTACGGGTGTCGACAGGGTCTATGATGCCGTCGTCCCAGAGACGTGCGGTGCTGTAGAATGCCGAGCCTTCGTAATCGTATTTTGCTAATATCTCTGTCTTAATCTTGTTGAGTTCTTCTTGGGAAACTTCAAGTCCTCTTGCCTTGTATTGATCTGCTTTCACAGTCGTCAGCACGCCTGCAGCCTGC
>JAZKYG010000154.1:0-1805 GCA_045612025.1 Bacteroidales bacterium | reverse complement strand
ACCGCCTTTAGGATTCCAGAAATTGAAGATATGGCTTTGAGTGATATCGTTTAAATCATCATGGATTCCGTTCAAATCATAATTGATATGTCGATATTGAATTTCTGCAAATAAATTAAGATATGAATTTAACTCGTAATTGCTTGATACATATACGTTGAAGTATTCTTTATTGCCAGTGTTTTCGTACCATCTGTAGTTTAAAGGTATAGCATATTCAGCCCAGTTTATAATTCCATAATGCTCGCCGTCGTATTTGTTCCAGCTGCCGCCGTAATTGATGTCGAATTTATTTATCTTATGATTTAAGTTTATGTTTAAGCCATAGAATTTGTTGTCTAACCATTTCTGCTGTATTAAGTTAAGTCTGTTGATGACAGTGTCGCCAATGATTATAGGCTGTAATCCGTAACTTGATAATTTCTTATCGTTCTTATAGTTTTCGTAATAACCTTTTCCAGTAGTTAAAAACGCTGCTGCTGTCAAAGTTAGATTTTGTGAGAAACTATGCGCGTAATGTAATTGATAATAAGTCTGGTTATATTTGTCTATTTCATTTTCGTAATAACCGATGAAATTACCGTCTTTATCGTACATCATGCCAGAAGGATTGAATGTAGGATTTGTGGTAATGCTGTCTTTAGGGCAACCGTTCCAAGCTTGGTACGTCTGTTCTTTTCCGTTCATAATCATGAATTTAAGGAAGTTGTTTTCATTAGACCATGAAGCTGAAAGTTGATAAGAAAATAAATCAGAGTATGCTCTGTCGATGTAGCCGTCGGAATTTATCTTGCTTATTCTTCCATTAAAGTTGAAGCCGTTTTTATTTCTTCCAGTCGAGAAGTTGATGGTGTTTTTCAATGTGTTGAAGGAACCGACAGAACTGCTCAATCTTGCAAAAGGTTCTGTTGTCTGTTCATCGGTTTTGATGTTTATAGAAGCGCCGAATGCGGCGGCGCCATTGCTTGAATTTCCTACGCCTCTCTGTATCTGAATGTTATCAACAGATGATGCAAGGTCTGGAAGGTCGACGAAATAAACAAGATTCGATTCTGCATCGTTGATTGGCACTCCGTTCAAAGTGACGTTGATTCTTGTCAAGTCGCTGCCACGAACACGCATGCTTGTGTAACCTACGCCAGCGCCTGCATCGGAAGTGACGATGACAGAAGGCGTGTTTTGCAAAAGAAATGGCAAGTCTGCTCCTTGGTTACTCTTTTTCAATTCTTTAGAAGTGACTTCGGAATAGGTGAGAGGAGTTTTTTCTCCAATGCGAGAAGCTGAAACGATGATTTCATCTTCCATCATGGAATCCATAGTCATCGCGATTTTTACTTTGATGTCCTTGTTGATGTTAACTATAGTTTCATAAATCTTGAAACCGACATAAGTGGCTTCTATTGTGTAACTTCCTTTTTGTATGTTTTCAAATTTGAAATTACCGAACTCATCACTTACCGTCACAAGTTCTAACTCTTTTACAGAAATGTGCGCTCCTATTAAAGCTTCGTGATTTTCTTTGTCGATGACATTGCCTGTCAAACTGAATTGTGCGAGTAATTGCAGTGGCATTAAGACTGCTGCAAGTGCTAAAGTTTTTAATGTTTTGAACATAATACATTGATTTAAAAGTTAATAATAATTTTAAATCAATAGGAGGAAATTTTTTGATGTTGCTCATTTCCCGGTCTCGGCATTATCCGTATCCGGTTCAGAGGGTGTGATCTCAGCCTGTATTTCATTTTACTTCCGTAAAAAAGGCACCCCTATTGAAAGTCGGGGCAAAGATATTGTATTTTTTTTTA
>JAZKYG010000153.1:0-6793 GCA_045612025.1 Bacteroidales bacterium | reverse complement strand
TCCCGTTAGGGACGATAGTTTCTAGGCAGGTGGTGGAGTGCGTAGCACGGAACCCCTGCTTGAAATGATTGATATACAATACTAGTCCTGTAAGGACGACAGAGATTACATCTGTCGCACCTACGGCGCTTTAATTTTTTTTTGTAAACTTATTTTGCAGGGATTTCGCACTACGTGCTTCATCACCTGCCTATAAACTGCCGCTCCTTCGGAGCTGATTTGAGTATACTTTTTTTGACATAAAATAATAACTTTGATGAAAGAGTTTTCATCAAAGTTACTATATTCAATTGATAAACATTGTTTTATAATGATTTTACCAACTGTTTTTATCTATTATACCAAAATTTTGAACTTCTGAAGTTTTGAAATTTTGAGGTTTAATATTTCTACACAATTAATCGTTAACGGCCTTATAAAAAAGATCGTGGATTTCTGTTCTGATGTTTAATTTCGAAAGCATATTATTGTCAGATGTTGGATAAACTCTGTTTGACAAAAATATCACAATCAGATTGTTAGCAGGATCTGCCCAAGCGAAGGTACCAGTAAATCCAGTATGTCCGTAACTCGCCATTGAAGATTGTTTTGACGGAGTGTAATATTTAACTTCCGGATCTATCTCTGGCTTGTCAAAGCCGATGCCTCTTCTATTTTCGTTATCAGCAAAAGGCGCAGAGGTGAAATAGTTTATCGTCTCTTCTGAAATGAACTGTGTTCCATTGGCATAGCCGCCGTTAAGAAGCAGCTGCATCATAACCGCCAAATCCCTCGCATTAGAAAAAAGTCCTGCATGACCAGAGACGCCGCCGAACAAAGCAGCAGTCTGATCATGGACATCACCGCAAAGCAACTGACCACGGAAATATTTATCATCTTCAGTAGGAACGATATTATTTACGTCATGCTTGTTCAATGGTCTGAAACAGATATGATTCAGATTCAAAGGCTCAAAGAATGTCTCTTGAAGATACGAGTCAAACGACTGGTTTGTAATGGATTCCACTATATCTGGAACGAAATAAAATCCCAAATCGCTGTATTTGTATTTCTTCTCCTTCAGTTCTGATTTCATTATGGTATCATAAATCTCATATTTAAAATCCTCAGAGAGATACATATTCTTTGCGACTCTGACAGTATGCTCTTCGTCTATGCTTTCTCTATAATAATTCACATCAAGACATTTGTCCTTACATGTCATCTTATAGATTGGAATCCAAGGTGTCATTCCAGATTGATGCGTAAGGAATTCAATCAACTTGATATCACCTTTATCTGACTGATTCATAAAAGGAAAGAAATCTCCTAAAGTAGAATTCAGATCCAGTTTACCTTCATCGTAAAGCTTCATCAAGGCGAAAGAAGAAGCGAATAACTTTGTAAGAGAAGCTATGTCATAAACAGCATCCTGATGAACGCCTTGCTCACCTTCGTAAGTGAATTTTCCGTAGTTGCCCTCAAATATAATCTTTCCGTCTTTCATCGCCAAGACCTGACAGCCAGGATACGCCTTTTGATTTATTCCATCAACAAGCAAGGAGTCAATTTTACGAATATATTGATTATCAATCAAAGCTACTGGCAATGTCTCTGGAGAAAGGAAACCTTTAAACTCATAACCATGACCGCATTTATATTTCTTTACAGAAACCGGCAACTTGCCTTTAGGCGACATCTTTCCTACAAGAATATCTGCCATTGCATTGGCAACCATCTCATTATCCTCATAACCGACAAGCAGAGATGAAAGGTTTCTGCCAAAAGAGAACTTATCCAAAGCATACGGACTTCCGAACAGATTAAAGATTAACTTAGTAGAATTAGGCAGTTCCTTAACGAAATTAATCATCGCTGGTGTTATGCCATAATTTTTAGAAGGATAACTTGAAGTATTTCTGATATTCAAAATAACATAATCGTATGATTTAAACTGCTTTGCAGTACGTCTTACTTCTTCTTCCGAAGCGTCTTTTCTTATCATGAAGGCCGTATTGGCGATTCCGCTTTCCTTTAACTTAAGCGAGACAGAATTATCCTTTCCGAAAGTGACGACAGCTATTTTTTTATTAGAATCTTTTTTCAGAGGAAGTATCTCCTTCTTATTTTCCAGCATTGTAACAGCCTCATTATAAAGACGTTGTTTCAACACATAATATCTATTCTGATTCAAGTCGTTATGCAGTTTTTCTGCAGTCTGCGCCTTATAGTCATTCAATCCTATCTGATATTTATGACGCAGCACTTTCTTGCAGCTCTCCTCCACTCTATTCCTTACGTCTTCATTATTTTTAGCAGCCTCGATGATAATATTCATTGAAGACTCTACATTGATAGGAAGCAGCAGTATATCATTTCCAGCCATAAGCGCCTGCAAACAAACACTATCAGGATCAGTTCCGTTATATGCGCCTTTCATCTCAAGGCCGTCGGTGAAGACGATGCCGTCGTAATTCATTTTCTTTTTAAGAAGGTCTGTAACGATATTTTCGGAAAGAGATGAAGACTTATTCACTACAGGTTCCAATGCTGGGAAATAAAGATGACCGACCATTGCGCCTTTTACGCCTTTATCTATCGCATATTGGAAAGGATAAAGCTCGATTTTCTCTATCTCCTCCAATGAATTCTTAATAATAGGCAATGCGTGATGCGAATCCGTTGAAGTGTTACCATGACCTGGGAAATGCTTCATTGAAGGAAGCACGCCGTTATTTTGAAGAGCCAGTGCGTAGGCAGTACCTTTACGAGCCACATTATCAGGATCTTCGCCAAAGCTACGGAATCCGATGACTGGATTATTAGGTTCGTTATTAACATCGATATCTGGCGCGAAGTTGACATTGATACCGATACGAGTACATTGTTCCGCGATTTGACGTCCCATCTCTGCAATAAGAGAGTCATTGGTCACAGCACCAAGTGTCATCTGGTAAGGATATGATATTCCATCATTTATACGCATGCCTAGTCCCCACTCGCCGTCGATGGCTATCATCATCGGTGTCTGCGCCAAAGACTGCCATTCATTAGCTTGCAACAGCAAATCCTCTGCGTCTGTCCTGAAAAAAGTGACGCCGCCTATATTATATTTCTCAATGTATTCTTCTATTTTAGTGTCGAAATCCTTATTCGGCTGATTAGCCCTGAGGTTCATCAGCTGTCCGACCTGCTGTTCTATAGTCAAAGAATTGAACACCGAATCAACCCAGATATCTTCTTCATTCTGAGCTAATACGTTTAACGACAAAAATAAAAATACACTTAATATTATCTTTTTCATTGCTTAACAATTAAATTCACAAAATTAACTAACTCTTTGAAATCAAACGGTTTATACACTATCTTCTTATCTTTGTCGAGAAGATAGAAACTAGGTGTTGCCGTAACGGCATAATCATCAACGTAAGGACAATCCCATTCCATGCCATCGTGATAGAAAAATCCTTCTATCTTATTTTTCTTGATGATATTCTTGATTTTTTTCAAGTCGCCTTTCACGCTTACAGCCACCAAAGAAAAATTCGGATTCTCATCCAAGAACAACTTCAAATCCTTGATATTCTGACGACAATGATCGCATGTATAAGACCAGAAATAAACTATAGTATAGTCGCTATCAATATCATACAAAGAGAATTCCTTATCGAAAACAGTTTTGCCATAGATATTTTCCGCCAGACTTCCAATGCCCGCCCTGGAATTGAATTCTGCTATTGAAAGTAATTCCTGATACTGTTCTTCAGTACATTCTATCTCTTCAGAATAAGGAATACGAATCAAATAATCAACGACATCATCTATATGCAATTCTTTGAATGTTTCAATAAGAAACTGATATACAAACTTATACATCTCATATTCAATAGCAGCACGCTTCAGCACATTATCGCTGCCGAGAATCAAAGCCATTTTCTGCTGTTCCTCGTTCTGATCTTTAGTAAGCTGTATCGACAAGAAATCAAAGATCTTCTGCGTAAGAACATCTGTTGGAATCAAGGACACATCTTTAAAATCAACATCATTGAAGAAATTAGCTATAAGCTCTTCACGCTGCCTCTTGAAATCAAGTTTAAGATTCAATGGCAAAAACCTATCTGCACGAATCAAGGCAGAAGCATAATTGTCATGGAGAATCAAAGAGTCTGTAAAAGCCATAAACCCATCTTGCAAAGACGAATATTCCTTGAGAGCATCAGCATAAAAGGCCGTTTCTGCATCAAACTCCCTCAATATAGGTTTAAGCACGTTAAGAGATTTACACGTCTGCTCCTTGTTTATTTCATAAATATGCCAATCAGAATTAGCCTGTGAACCGATAAATTCTATAGACTTATTATCATAGATATTTTTAACAATCATCTTCACAGGAGCATCGTCATAAATAAACTCCACTGCAGGACCATATTCTGTCTTAAGTAGATACATCCCTTTAGTAAGCGGAGTGTTAAACTCCACCCTCTTGTCCTGCGACATCATCACAGAATCAATGGTTTCAACATATAATCCCGAACATGCTTCAAGATAGACCTTTTGCTGAGGAAGATTGAAAAATGTAGCTGACACCGTCTGAGAATAAACACAGGAAGACATCAGTAAAAATAATATGATTATCAATAACTTAAAACCTTTCATCCTTAAAATTGTTGTTTAACAAAGATAAGAAAAGTCAACGGACAACGGACAACGGACAACAGTTTTTTTTAATTAAGGATTAAGAGCCAGAAATTGAGGAATTATTTTTTATCCCTACAATCATAGTTCAAAGTCTTTTCGTTAACTTTGTACGTCTTTAAAAGAAAGGCATTTTTCATCATAAAGCATTGACATTGAAATGAAGTCACAGATAACAAATAAGGAAATATGGAGCATAGCGATACCTATTATGTTAGGTAATTTGGCTCAAACGATAATCAACTTCACCGACACTGCATTTTTAGGACATCTTGGCGTAATAGAACTTGGAGCTTCAATGCTTGCTGGACTTTTCTATTTCGTATTCACCACCATAGCTACAGGTTTTGCCATTGGCATTCAAATCATTATAGCACGCAGATTTGGAGAAGGCAAGAGAGAAAGAGTTGGCGTCATCTTTGAACACGGCTCATTCTTTGTCCTGATATTAGGAACGATATTATTTTCAATATTATATTTCTTTTCCGAGTCGCTTTTAGCATGGCTAATTGATTCTCCCAATATTTACGCTTCGGCATTAGATTATATCAAATATCGTCAGTTCGGAATCATCTTCGTGTGTTTCAATTTCTTATACCGTGGATTATATGTTGGCATTTCCAACACCAAAGTCATCACATACTCCACAATAATAATGGCGATTGTCAATATTCTTTTAGACTATTGCTTGATATTCGGAAAATTAGGTTTCCCAGAGATGGGCATCAGCGGCGCTGCATTAGCATCATTATGTGCAGAAATAGCGGCAGCTTCATTCTTCACCATCTACAGTTACGTCACATTGCGAGACAAAAACTTTGGCATGTTTAAAATTCATAAGCTGGAGTCTGAGCTGATGGGAAGAATCTTAAAAGTCGCCACACCGACTATGATTCAGAAATTATTTTCATTTGGTGTTTGGTTTGTCTTTTTCGTTATGATTGAAAAAATGGGCGAGACAGCGACAGGCATATCTTCCATTGTAAGAAGCATTTATATGATTCTCATAACGCCGTGTTTTGCATTCGCGACAACGACAAACACGCTTGTCAGCAGAATTATCGGCGAAGGACATGCCGATCAAGTCATAGGCACTGTAAATAAAATCATGAAGAATTGTCTCTTATGCACAATTCCTATCATATTGATAATTATGATAATTCCAGCCCAAGTAGCAAGAATTTATACTGACGACATCAATTTCGCATATCTGGTAGTACCTTCTATATATATCATCTGCCTCGGCACTGTATTTCAAGTCATAGGCAATGGATATTTCGAAGCTGTCTCTGGTACAGGCAACACATCTGCAGCCTTATATCTTGAGACTTCCATCCTGATAATTTATCTCGTTTTTATCGCTGTCATGACAAATATAACTGATAAAGTACAATGGGTTTGGACTGCAGAACTCCTTTACGGAGGATTGCTCGCGATATTATGCTACATGTATATGAAGTTCGCTAAATGGAACGAGAAGAGGATTTAAGGAATTGAGGGTATGAGGAACTGAGGAATTGAGGATTTAAGGATTTGTAGGGACGTGATTTATCGCGTCCTTTGGAATTAGGTTACACACTACATCACTACATTACTAAAATGAAAATTATATTAACAATATTCGGCTTATTATCATTAACGTTAGGTGTTATTGGGATTTTTGTTCCGATATTGCCGACGACGCCGCTATTGCTTCTTGCAGCATGGTGTTTCTTCAGAAGTTCAAAAACTTTATACGAGAAGCTCATCAACAGCAAGCATTTAGGTTCGTATATAAAAAACTTCAGAGAGAATAAAATCATCCCTCTGAAGACTAAAGTTTATATCATCACATTATTGTGGGCCAGCTTGATTTACTTCATTTTCTTCGTCGCAAACGAAATGCTCTGGCTGCAAATCTTACTCGGCATAATACTCATCCAAGTGACGATGCATATACTTTCTTATAAAAGCTAAACAAGGACCACTTCAATGAAGTAGTCCTTTGGTTTCATTTTTTTAATTTGTTATAATTCAAATTTTTCACCTCTTTTCATACGTTCGCGGAATTCTGCGGCTGCAGTGTACATGACGTCGCTGCTGGAATTGATAGCAGTCTCAACAGAATCTTGAACAACAC
>JAZKYG010000152.1:0-2264 GCA_045612025.1 Bacteroidales bacterium | reverse complement strand
ATGATAAATAAGATAAAATCTCTTGCTAAGGAACTTAAAACTGACATTATTGACGTGAGACGTCATTTGCATCAGTTTCCAGGCTTGAGTTTTGAGGAACATGAAAGCGCTCAGTTCATTCATGCTTTGCTGGATTCTTGGAGTATTGATCATGAATTTGTGACTGAGACTGGAATCGTGGCGACTATAAAAGGTAAAAATCCTGAGAAAAAAACTATAGCTCTTCGTGCTGATATCGACGCGCTTCCTATTCAAGAGAAAAACGAATGTCAGTATAAGTCCACCGTAGATGGCGTGATGCATGCCTGCGGACATGACGCTCATGCTGCCATGTTGCTCGGCGCAGCAAATATATTGAATCATCTAAAAGATGAAATTGAGGGGACAGTAAGACTTATCTTCCAGCCGGGTGAGGAAAAACTGCCAGGCGGAGCTTCCGTCATGATTGAAAAAGGCGTTCTTGAAGGCGTCGATGCTATAATAGCGCAGCACGTCTATCCAGACTTGCCTTGTGGTGAAGTTGGTTTCTGTGCCGGCGAATATATGGCTTCCTGCGATGAGATAAATATCACGATAAAGGGAAAAGGCGGTCATGCTGCCAAGATAAAGGAACGCTCCAATACCACGGTAGCTGCTGCTAAACTCTTGTGCGCTATCTCTGAACTCAGCTCTGAGTTTAACAAGGAAGAAAGAAAAAATCCTATCATAATAGCTTTCGGCAGTTTTATAGCCGACGGCACATATAACGTGATTCCAAATGAAGTGATGCTCAAAGGCACGATGCGTACTTTTGATGAGAATGACAGAAAAAATGTCAAAGATAAAATTCATAAATTGAGTGCTGAGATTGCTACTGACTTCAATGTTGAAACGGAAATATTTATTGAAGAAGGTTATCCTGTGTTGATAAATGATGTAAGTCTTGCGAAATCGTTGAAATCAGCTGCCGATGAATTTATGGGCGAAGGCAATGTGAAGTCAATACCGCAGCTGATGACGGCTGAAGATTTCGCTTGGTATTCTCATAAAACAAAAGCGTGCATGTATAGAATTGGCACTTCAAATGCAGAAAAAGGCATCGTCTCCAAGCAGCATACACCGACTTTCGATATTGACGAAGATGCCTTGGAAATGGGAATGGGACTGATGGCGTGGTTGGCAGTTTTTTAAAATCTCAAAATCTCAAAATCTCAGAATCTCAGAACTTCAGAACTTTTGAGTTTTTTAATAAAAACTTTAGCTGTAATGCAGTATTGCACTTTCTCAAGAGTCCTGCGACGAATACCCACAGTCATTTTTACTTTACCAATACCTATGAGTTCATACTCCATAATCATAATTCTCTCAAATGGTTTCTGGTTTTTATTGCCTTCCTTTATTCTACTGATTGAAACTTTTTTGGCTCCAATAAGAATTGCATCAAGTTGCAATACAGCGATTGTTGAGAAATATGATTTGGCTGCATGTTCGCTGGTCTTTAGCCAAAAGATTATGTATTAAAAAAATCTGTTGTCTGTTGTCTGTTGTCTGTTGTCTTTTTCTATCTTTGTAAAAAAATATCTCTATGAAGATTTTAGTGACATACGCTTTCGATGAGGAAGTTCTTCCTTTTGAACTACAAGGTGTTGATATTACGTTCCTTAGGACTGGAATGGGTAAGGTGCTTTCGGCTTTTAACTTGACGAAGGCTCTTTGTAATGATAGCTACGACCTGGTTGTTAATGTCGGTACTGCCGGTACTCTCAATCATCAGGTCGGTGATATTTTCGTATGTCATCGTTTTGTGGATAGAGATTTGGAGAAGATAGTTCTTCCTCATGTGTGTTCTGATATCTCGTTTCCGGAGAAAGTCGGAATTGATGTCATTGATAGATATGAGAAAGTCGGCGTCAGCAACACTGGCGACAGCTTCGTGACAGAAGTGGGTGATTTCACAGGTGACGTCATCGACATGGAGGCTTTCGCTCAGGCACAGGTCTGCAAGCTGATGGATGTGAATTTCGTCGCAGTGAAGTATATAACCGACATCATCGGTCAGAATTCAAGAGAGGTTTGGTTGGACAAGCTTCGTGATGCTCGCGAGGCGTTAAAAGAGTTTTTCGCATGAATTTATTAGATTGGCTTCCGATAACAAAGAAAGAGACCGACTTACGCGGATGGGACGAAGTCGATGTCGTTATCATCACTGGCGACGCATACGTCGATCATCCTGCTTTCGGCGCTGCTGTGATAGGCCGCGTCCTTGAACATCACGGCTACAAGGT
>JAZKYG010000151.1:0-2568 GCA_045612025.1 Bacteroidales bacterium | reverse complement strand
TCATATCTGATGTATGCGGAAGTCATGAGAGAGAATGCCTTTCTTTCAAGAACTATAGAAATACAAGAGAATCAGAAGGTGATTGACACAGGACTATACGGTGTAGTTCGTCATCCGATGTATTCTGCGACGCTTCTTATGTTTTTGTCAATACCGTTGATTTTAGGATCGTTTGTTTCTTTTGTCATAATGCTGGCGTATATTCCTATAATTGCAATCCGTATGAGAAGCGAGGAGGAAATCCTCGAAGAAGGATTGGAAGGATATAAGGAATACAAACAAAGAGTCAGATATAAGGTGATACCTTTTTTGTGGTAGTTCTTTGTTAGAAGTCCAAAAACTAAAAAACTCAAAACTTCAAAATATTCTGAGGTTCTGAGTTTTTGAGTTTTTCAATTTCTGAGGTTTTATCTTAATTTCCCTGATGAGCGTCTCTTAATAAGTCATTGACGGTCTTGACAGGGTTGAATGTTGCAATTGGAACTTCAACGAAGATATTGATCCAGTCGGCCATGGCTCCGTTCCATAATCCTGGCAATTCCAAGGCTTTCAGTTCTTTGCCGTCTTTTGACTTCTTGGAAATAAATCCAGTGTTGACATCAACGAATTCGTTAAGGTTGAAAGAATTGCCTCTGAAGTCGTATGTCGCGCAGACTATATCGACAGGGTTGAAGTGTGTCGCTGCTTTGAAGATGGCTTCTTGTTTTTCGTCGTTATGGTTAATCTGTGATGATTCAACGATTTGTAATGACACCTCGTCGTTGCTGTTTCTTGTCCAGTAAGGACCGCCGCCAGGTTCGCCTTCGTTTTTGACCATACCGCAGATTCTCATAGGACGGTTTAGCTTGCCATAAAGAAAATCAATCTTTTCGATTTCGTTGTAAGTCTTGAAGAAATTAGGAATGTCTATCATAAGTTTTTCCTTTGCGAAATTCTTTATTTCTTCAATCTCTTCTTCAGAAAGGAAACCTTCGTCTAGCAACTCAAGATATTCAAACTGTTGTTGTTGCAATCTGAAAAGATAACCACCCAAGACTTTCTTGTAATCGTAAGTCGTGTTTTTTAATTTATCTGGAACGACATTGTCGATGTTTTTTATGAAGATGACTTCTTTGTATAGGTCATTAAGATTCTGAATCAGAGCTCCGTGACCGCCTGGACGGAAGAGAAGACTGCCGTCGGAGTTGCGGAAAGGCTCGTTGTTCATATCGACGGCAATAGTGTCTGTTGACGCTTTCTGTACTGAATAAGAAATGTCGTAACGCACGCCGAACAATCTCTCGTATTTAGGGATGAGTTCATCGACGGTCTTTTTGAAAATCTCTAGATGTTCTTCTGAGACAGTGAAATGCAACTGTGCAACAACGCATTTCTTTGTTTCAACAGTGCTGTAATATGTAGCTTCAACCAAATGTTCTTCAAGAGCATAACGTGAAAATTCCTTATATCTGTGGAACTTCAACAATGCCTTAGGTAATTTGCCGTATGCAAGTCCGTCGCTTTCCAACAAAAACTCGGCTATTTCAACAAGTCTGTTCTCCTGTATCAGAGTCTCGATGTCTTTGCCTTGTTCTGCCATCTTTCCCTTTAAGTCTTCATAGAAGGCGAACTCTTTGATGCTTAGGAAGAAATTTTCTATTGAGTCGAATTTGACATTATCTTTCTTAAGAAAATCTTCAGGGATTTCCTTGCCTTTATATTCTTCTACGAAAGCGTATACTTCCTTGAACATACGGCTGGCAGCGCCTGAAGCAGGGATGAATTTTATGATATCATAATATTGTTTGTCATCGTCGAACTGTTGAATCAACTCTTTGATTTCATTATCCTCAAATCTAACGATGCCATTGCCGATTGTTGCGGGGGCAATCAAATCGCTATATGGGAAGCCTGTTTTAAATTGATTTATTTGTTTCTCTACTTGCTGAACTGAAATGTTTAATCCTTTAAGTTGATTTGCGTCTTGTGCTGATAATGATAACATAAGCGTTGATTTTTAACCTCACAAAGATATAAATTAATATTTGTTTTATGAAACATTTTTCCAAAAAAAAATGTTTATATTTGCGAAAGGAAATAAAAACACATTAAACGTTAAACTATATGATTAATAAAAAATTACAAGACGCTATTAATGCGCAGATAAATGCTGAATTATGGTCGGCATATCTTTATTTGTCAATGGCAACAAATTTCCATGAAATGGGTTTGGGTGGCATCGCTAACTGGTTTGAAGTTCAATTCAAAGAAGAACAAGACCACGCTATGATTTTCTATAACTACTTAGTATCTCGTGGCGGTCGCGTTGAACTCAAGGCTATCGACGCTGTTAAGACAAAATGGGAATCTCCATTGGAAGCTTTTGAAGATACATTACAACACGAACAAAAAGTTACATCTTTAATCAACGACATCAATGCTTTGGCAGTTGAGTTGAAAGACTACGCAACACAAAACAGACTCGTTTGGTTCATCGACGAACAAGTTGAAGAAGAAGAATCAGCACAAAAGATGATCGACAGTCTCCGTATGATTAAAGACAATCCATACGCAATCTATATGTTCGAT
>JAZKYG010000150.1:0-1562 GCA_045612025.1 Bacteroidales bacterium | reverse complement strand
CAACTGCATTGCCATTTCACCGAGAGGTTGTGTAGCGTATGAATAAATTGCAGGAAGGCTGTGTGTATGAGTGTAGTTGATTGGAGGGATGAAGTTGATGTCTAAATCGTTCTTCACGCCTTTGTAATCTGACTTGAAGCTCATATTATCAACACGTTTGACCTGAGCGATAACGCCGAAGCCTTTTTGTGAATATGACAATGAAGAAAGTATAGCTTGTCCTGAATTAAATGTGTAGTTGTTGAATGCTGAAGGGTCGTTGATTTTGTATGCATATTCTGTGGTGAATGCGAAACGACCATAGCCTAAGTTAATGCGACCGTCGAAAGCGCCAACGTTTTCAGGGATAGTGTACTTTGAGTCAGTGTTCTTTTGGTATTTACCTACGAAGCTACCGCCCACTGTTGCTCTGAATTTAGTGTTATTCAAAGCTTCGTAGCTTTGATTGAGATCCCATTCGCCGTCGATACCACGAACGACACCTCTTTTTTCAGTAGCAGCATATGATGCCCAGAAGTATCTTTGTTTACCATAAACAGCTTTCAAAGTGACGCCAGCTGCTGGACGATAGATGACTCTCATACCACGGAGTGAGTTATCGAAACCTAATGACCATTCTTCGTATGTTCTGAAGATGAAACCATTACCAAATTGGTCGTAGATGTCACCGAGAGTAACAGCAACTGTTCCGTTGTCGTATGATGCGTAGTAGTTAGAAAGACCGCATCCTTGTAATCTTGTATCGAAGCCTGACATTGGAGGCAAATAAGCTTCATAGCGAAGACCTGCTGTGAAGTTACCCAATGAGTAGTTTATTTTACCGAAACCGTTAGTACCGAATTTTCTTCCGTCTATAGATTTTTCGGTAATGCCGATAGCTTCGTCAACTCTATAGTATTGTCCGTCAATTTGGAAACTGCCGTTTACTTGAGCGTTTTCAACTTGAGCGAACAATACTGTGGCACAAAATACAAATGCCAACGATAATAAAATACGTCTCATTGTTCAGAGAATTTTGTTATTATTCAACGAGTTTCAAAATTTCTTCGTAGAGTTCTTCTTCAGCACCTTCGAAGTAACCAGTGTGTTGGTAAACAACTTTGCCGTTACCGTCGAATAAGAATGTGTGAGGAGGATTGCTTACGTTCATAGCTCTTGCTAAGTCTTTGTTAACGTCTAATAAAACGTCGAATTCCCAGCCTTTACCTTCTACGAAAGGTTTGATACGTGGAGTTGAACGTGAGTCGTCGATAGAAACTGCGAAAATCTTAACACCTGTTTCGTCTTGCCAGTCTTGATAAATTTCGCTTAATGCATTGTGTTCTTTAACGCATGGTCCGCACCATGTAGCCCAGAATGTCATAACGAATGGTTTGCCATCGTTTTGTAATTCTGTGATGTTGATTGTCTCGCCATCGAGGTTCTTAAGTGTTACGTTTGGCAAATCTGATTGTGCCTTAGCGCCTAAGAAAAGAACGCTTAAAAACAATAATACTAATGTCTTTTTCATAGTTTAATTTAATTAAGGTTATACAATATATACTTCTAATAATTTACATTCT
>JAZKYG010000149.1:0-14451 GCA_045612025.1 Bacteroidales bacterium | reverse complement strand
TCAGTTTATTCCATTTTGGAATATACTGCAGCTGATGGTAAAAAGTACGCCACCAAGTTCTATAATTTAGACGCAATACTCTCTGTAGGATATCGTGTCAATAGTGTATATGCTACGTCCTTTAGAAGATGGGCGAATAGTGTATTAAAAAAATATCTTCTCAAGGGGTATGCCGTTCATCCAAGTCTTCAGCAAGTAGAATATCATCTTTCAAAGCAGATTGAAAGTCAGCGTGAAGAGATGTTTCTTCTTCAACAAAAAGTACAAAACCACGAACAAAAAATAGACTTCCTTATTCAGAAGGAACAACCTGCTACAGAACAGCTTTTCTCTACTGGCTGTGTTTGGGATGCTTATACTTTCGTCTCAAATCTCGTACGCTCAGCATCAAAGAGAATCATTCTAATAGACTCTTTCGTTGACGAACGCACTCTACTTATCTTAGATAAACGAGTTAACGGCGTTGACTGCACAATACATACTCGCTACAATTCAAAATTGCAGCTTGACATTCAAAAACATAATCAACAGTGTAATCGTATTGATATAATCCAATTACCACAGGCTGTACATGACCGTTATCTTATCATCGATGATGAAGTCTGGCTCTTAGGAGTTTCTGTGAAAGATATGGGAAGAGGATTGTGTACAATTATCAAACTTGGATTCTCTCCAGAAGAAATATTAAAAAGAATTTAAATATAAAACAACTCAAAGCAATAATAGTCCCCTAAATTCTCATGCAAATAATAGAATATAAAATATCAGACACTAACATTCCTTGGGAAGACCTGGCAAGGTTGATGAGAGAGTCTTTCAAAGAAAGGACGGAACAGGGTCTGCTGTTTGCATGTAGAGACTATTCCGATGAAGAGCTGAAAGAGGCCTGCAACAATAGTGAGGGCTTTATATTTGTAAAAAAAGATGAACTGGGAAATATACTTGGCTTCATTGTCCTTACAATTATAAACAATGCCGGATACACAAATTACGTGGTGGCATCTCCATCTTCAAAAAATACAGGCGTATGCTCAAGTATATTTGAACATGTATTGAAAAAAAGCAAAGAGCTTAATCTAGACTATATAAGCTCAAGTACATCAACAAAAGCAACAAGCAGCGTGAACTGGCATCTGAAGATGGGTTTTGAAAAATATGATTATCAATCTTCCAAACATACCAACTACTATTCTTGTATCTTCAGATACCAACTTAAAGACACAAATAAACTATCATATACTATAAAAAGACTTCTGCATTTTCATTTTGCGAAAATGTTCATAACAATAATGAAGACTCCTAATGGAACATGGAGATTTCCACTGCTTATAAAAATTTTTAGAAAGATAAAACACTAAGACTTAAAATGCAAGCAATTATCTTAGCGGCTGGTATGGGCAAACGCCTCGGGGAGCTTACAAAAGACAACACCAAATGTATGCTGCCTGTAAACGGCGTGCGTCTCATAGACAGAATGCTGACATACTTCTCTGAATTAAATCTGAATAAGGTTATCATAGTAGTCGGATATGAAGGCGCTAAACTAATGAATCATATCGGTAAGCGCTACGATGATAAACTTAAGATAGAATATGTCAACAATCCTATCTATGACAAAACCAACAATATATATTCTCTTGCCTTAGCCAAGAAATATATGTTGGAAGACGATACCCTACTGCTGGAATCTGATCTTATTTTTGAAAAAAGCATGCTGAACCTGATTCTTGAACATCCTTATTCTAATATCGCTTTAGTGGCAAAATATGAAACATGGATGGATGGCACTATGGTACAGATTTCAGAAGATCATGACATACTTAACTTCATTCCTAAAAAATCTTTCAGATATACTGAGATAGATACATATTACAAGACTTGCAATATATATAAATTCAGCAAAGAATTTGCAATCAATCAATATGTTCCATTCCTTGAAGCATATACCAAGGCAATGGGAAATAACGAATACTATGAACAGGTCCTGCGTGTTATAACAGCTTTAGACAAATGCGATCTTAAGGCTCTTCCTATTAGCAGTGAGAAATGGTATGAGATTGATGACATACAAGACCTAGACATAGCTGAAACCATATTCGCAGAAGACAAAGATCTTCTTGGGAAATATAACAGCAGATATGGAGGTTACTGGCGTTTTCCACAACTGAAAGACTATTGCTACCTTGTCAATCCTTACTATCCAAGCAGTCGCATGAAAGACGAGATGAAAGCAAATTTCGACATCTTGCTCAGCAACTATCCTTCAGGAATGTACGTAAACTCATTACTCGCCGGTAAATATTTTGGAATATGCCAGGATTATGTGACTGTAGGCAATGGCGCCACTGAACTGATTAAAAACTATGTAGAAAATCATATCGAAGGCAACATCGGCATCATATTCCCGACATTCGAGGAATATCCTAACAGAGTTGTCGCCGAACGTATCGTAAGATATATTCCAGACAATGCCGATTTTTCATATACAGCACAAGACATACAAAATTACTATTCTGATAAAGAAGTCTCAACAATATTGATTATCAACCCTGATAATCCTTCAGGCAATTTCATAAACATATCAGATATATTATCATTGATAAAATGGGCTTCCACATTAAACATAAAGATAATTATCGATGAAAGCTTCGTTGATTTCACTGAAGACTTCTCAAACAACTCGCTCCTTCACAATAGCATATTGGAAGAACATCCAAATCTTGCAGTAGTAAAATCTATAAGCAAATCATACGGTGTGCCTGGCCTACGATTAGGCATTATAGCTACAAGCGACAAAGAAATCATCGCTAAAATAAAAAAAGAGGTCTCCATCTGGAACATAAATTCATTTGCGGAGTTTTATATGCAGATCTTTAGCAAATATGAAAATGACTATACTCTCGCATGCCATAAATTCATAGAAGAACGCAACATATTCTTTGAGGAATTAAAAGAAATTTCCTTCCTCAGAGTGATACCGTCTCAAGCGAATTATTTTCTATGTGAGGTTTCAGACAGATACAGCGCAAGAGAACTCAGCGAGATATTGCTCAGAAAATATAACATCCTGATAAAAGATTGCGGAGCGAAGTCAGCATTCTCAGGAAAGAATTATATACGCATCGCCATCCGCAATAGGGAAGACAATGCCTATTTTGTAAAATCATTAAAAGAACTTGATAATTAATAAGCTAAAAAAATAATTTACTATGTCACAGAAACGCATATATCTCTGTCTCGCCCACATGAGTGGTAACGAGCAGAAATTCATACAAGAGGCTTTCGACACTAACTGGGTAGTGCCTCTCGGACCAAATGTCAATGGTTTCGAAAGTGATCTCGAAGCTTTTGTCGGGGAGAATAAAAAGGTTGTGGCACTATCTGCCGGTACAGCGGCCATCCATCTCGCACTCTTAGCTTGCGGTGTGGGCCATGGCGATGAGGTACTCGTGCAGTCATTCACATTCTGCGCATCATCGAATCCTATCACTTATCTCGGGGCAACACCTGTCTTCGTCGATTCAGAAGCAGAAACATGGAACATGGATCCAGTTCTCTTAGAAGAAGCCATCAAAGACCGTATCGCAAAGACTGGAAAGAAACCTAAAGCGATAATACCAGTGGCTCTCTACGGCATGCCTTATAAAATCGAAGAGATAATGGAGATAGCTAACCGTTATGAAATTCCAGTTATCGAAGATGCGGCAGAAGGTTTCGGTTCTAAATACAAAGGCCAAGTGCTTGGCACTTTCGGAAAATACGGAGTGCTTTCTTTCAACGGCAATAAGATGATAACCACTTCTGGCGGCGGCGCGCTCATCTGCAATGACGATGCTGCTAAACAGGAAATCATGTTCTATGCAACACAGGCTCGCGAGAATTATCCTTACTACCAACATGAAAAAATAGGATTCAATTATCGCATGTCCAACATCTGCGCTGGCATAGGTCGCGGCCAGATGACTGTAGCTGATGAGCATATAAAACATCATCAACATCTCTGTCAACTTTATAAGGAACTTCTTAAAGATGTTGAAGGTATCAAACTTCAAGAAAACCCATCTCCAGATTACGACAGTAACTATTGGCTCAACACTATCACCATCGAGCCTTGGGTAAAAGTCAAAGGAGAAGAGAACGCATACGCTGAGACATTACAAGGAGCAGTAGGAGGTGTTGGCAGCGTAACACGTGCTGCAGAATCATTACAGACAGACTGCCAACCTAATAATAATGTAGAAGCAATGCGTATCGCCTTGGATAATGCAGGCATTGAAGCACGTCCTCTTTGGAAACCAATGCACAAACAGCCTGTCTATAAAAACGCTCCAGCTTATGTCAACGGCGTAAGTGAAGAGTTATTCAAAAAAGGATTATGCCTTCCTTCAGGACCATGCGTTACTGAGGAAGATGTGAAATATATTGTAAAATGTATAGTTAATAGTTTATAGTAAAAAAACAGTTGAAAAATTAAACTCAAAAACCGACTTTAAACCTTAAACTTTAAACCTTAAACTATCTATGAAAAAAGTCTTCGTCTCAGGTTGCTATGACCTTCTTCATAGCGGTCATGTCGAGTTCTTCCGTCAGGCAGCTCAATATGGCGAGTTATATGTAGGAATCGGATCAGACCAGACCATATTACATTATAAGAATCACAAAACGGTCTATTCAGAACAAGAACGTCTCTTCATGGTGAAGAGCATCAAATACGTCAAAGATGCTTATATCAACGCTGGCAGAGGCATCTTGGATTTCATCCCTACTTTAGACATAGTAAAACCTGACATCCTTGTCGTCAATAGTGACGGCGGTTCTGATTCAAAACGTAAGGTTTGTGAAGAAAGAGGCATAGAATACATCGTCCTCGAACGTGACCCACATGAAGGATTGGAAGCACGCAGCAGCACCGAGTTGAAGAAAAGTCCTTGCCTCATCCCAACAAGATTAGACTTAGCTGGCACATGGATTGACCAGCCATACGTCAGTGTACATGCTCCAGGATGGGCTCTCACTATCTGCCTTGAACCTTCATTCGAGATTCGCGACAGATGCGGATTAAGCACTTCAACACGTAATGTCATAAAACGTATTTGGCCTTACCAACTTCCAAATATGGATCCAGAAACATTAGCACGTCTGGTCTTTTGCTTCGAAAATCATCCAGAAAGAGAAGACGGTATCATTAGCGGTGCTCAAGATGCAATAGGCATCTGTGTTCCTGGATTGTGCCGTCATTATTATGATAATCATTTCTGGCCAGATAAAATCGAGACATGCGAAGATGAGGCCGTCTTGACATGGTTGGAAAACCATCTCTGCATGATTCCTATGGATCCTCGCAGACAAGGTTGCTCTGTTGTTGAAGGCATGGACATCACTAAAACAAAAGTCGAGACACTTGCCAAAGCTGCTGACGAATGTTGGTATGCCATCATGAACACAGATTTAGAATTATTTGCAAAAGCATATAGAGATTCTTTCAATGCTCAAGTCGCGATGTTCCCTGCAATGATTCAAGGATGTGTTCAAGAATACATAGACAAATATTCCGCAATGGAAGACGTTCTCGCTTGGAAGATGCCTGGTGCTGGCGGCGGCGGTTATTTAGCATGCGTTGTCAATGACACAGAGAAATTCTGCAGCAAGCATCCAGAAGCTATTAAATTGAAGATAAGAAGATCAGGATTCTAAATATGAAAAGATACTGCCAAACACAGATTATAACCAATGACCCTGAGTTAATAAAAAAATATGTTGAAGTCCATTCTCATGTATGGCCTGAAGTAATTGAAGGTCAACGTGAAGTCGGAATCCTAGATATGCAGATTTTCATCAAAGACAATCTGCTTTTCATGATTTGTGACACTGTAGACGATTTCGATTGGGAACGTGATATGGCACGTTTGGCCACACTGCCACGTCAAGCAGAATGGGAAGCATACGTAGCACAGTTTCAAGGCTGCCGAGCAGATGCTAGAGCTGATGAAAAATGGCAAAGAATGGAAAGGATTTTTTAAACTAAAACGCTATCTTTGCAGAAACTTATCGACATATTGACTTTATTATGAATAACAATCATCTTATAATAATGGCTGGCGGAGTTGGTTCACGTTTCTGGCCTATGAGCACTCCAGAAAAGCCAAAACAGTTTATCGATGTCCTCGGCATCGGTAAATCTCTTATTCAACTTACGGTAGAGCGTTTTAACACAGTGATTCCTATAGAAAACGTATGGATTGTCACTTCAGAGAAATATAAGTCAATAGTCAGAGAACAATTATCAGAAATACCTGAAACACAAATATTACTAGAACCTTGCATGAGAAACACTGCACCTTGCATTGAGTACGTAAGCCGTAAGATCTACGCCAAACACCCTGAAGCAAACCTGGTATTCTCTCCTGCAGATCATATCGTTCTTGACATAAACACATTCCGTAAAGTAATCAAGAATTCTTTAGAATTTACTGAAAACCGTGAAGCTATCTTGACACTCGGCATGATGCCAACACGCCCTGAAACAGGATACGGCTATATTAAAAGACAACAGTCAACGGACAACAGTCAACAGTCTGAGGCTATATTCAATGTCGAGGCGTTTAAAGAAAAACCAAATCTTGAAACCGCGAAATCTTACATCAACGAGGGCGGATATTACTGGAACGCCGGTATCTTCATCTGGAACGCTAAGATGGTTGTAAACACCATAGCAAGTCTCGTCCCAGAACTTGCTTCCGTATTCGATATAATAGCACCTTATTTCTATACAGATAAAGAACAAGAAATAGTAAACCAATATTTCCCAACTTGTCCTAACATTTCCATCGACTATGCCGTGATGGAGAAATCAAAAGAAGTGTTCGTATATCCTGCCGACTTCGGATGGAGCGACCTCGGAACATGGGGCAGTCTCTACACACATCTTGAACAAGATGAAAACAACAACGCATCTGTGGGACAAAACATCAATCTAGTAGATTGCAAAAACTGTGTCGTCCATACCCCATCAGAACGTAAGGTTGTGATACAAGGTCTCGACAACTACATCATTGCAGAAAGCGATAACACATTGCTCATCTGCAGAAAAGAAGACGAACAACAAATTAAAGATTGGCAAAAGTAAAAACCTGTAATTTTAAGAATATGAAAAAATTATTAAACCAGTTAGCCTTAACGATATTCAGAGGAAGATATTCTCCAAAATCATTCTCAAAATGGTTAGTGCTCCTCTTCGATTGCTGTATATTCTTTGCTGCATTTTGGTTTTATGTAGTCATAAAATATATTTATCATATTGATAGTCTAAGCGTCATAGGCGGTATTATCAAATATGAATCATTACACTTAATACCTATTTTCATCATATTCTTAATCAACTCTTTCATTTTTGGTTCATATCAAGGACTGGTGCGTTACAGCGGCTTCAGCGACATCAAGAAAATCGCATACGTATGTATGGGTACTTTCGTCTTTTCTTTTATGGCCAAAACCATATCTACAAGATTCTTACCTTTAGAAACAGTACACAATTTTTTTGTGTCACACACTGAAGTATTTTTCATATCAATGCTTGTCTTTGTAGGTATGACAATATCAAGGTTAATAATCAGACGTATCTATAATGAAAATATCAGACATCAACAAGAAGTTGTCAACACCGTCATCTATGGCGCCGGCGATGCTGGAATGATTACCAAGAATGCCCTCGAACAAGACACATCATGTTCCAATAACATTGTAGCTTTCGTTGATAACTCCAACACCAAGATAGGAAAATATATCAATGGTATTCCTGTCTATGGTCCTGAGAAAGTGCTAAACAAGGAGTTTATCAAAAAGAATAATATCCAACTAATTATCTTCGCAATTCCAAGTCTCGATAATGACAAACGAACAAAGATTATCAATGATATTGTTAACTTAGGCGTTAACGTAAAAGCCGTTCCTCATCTTAACAATTGGATTGACAATAACTTAACAGCAAATCAATTTGAAGATATCAAGATTGAAGACTTGCTCGGAAGAGAACCTATCGTACTTGGCAAAGAAAATGTCACCAAAGGGCTTAAAGGCAAGGTTATTATGGTAACAGGTGCAGCCGGTTCTATCGGTAGCGAGATATGCCGTCAGGTTCTCCATTATAAACCTAAGAAGCTCATCTTATTAGACCAGGCCGAATCACCTTTATACGACATTCAGTTTGAATTGAAAAACAATGAACCTTATCGTTCATTAAACATTCCTATGGAATTTGTCATCGGTAATGTCAAAGACCAAGTCAAGATGAGAGAAGTATTTGACAAATACCGTCCTCAAGTTGTTTATCACGCAGCGGCTTACAAACACGTTCCTCTTATGGAAGAGTTTCCTTACGAAGCTGTCTTCGTTAACGTTTTAGGAACAAAGAATGTAGCTGACTTAGCAGTAGAATTCGAGGCAGAGAAATTCGTTATGGTATCAACAGACAAGGCTGTCAACCCAACCAACGTGATGGGCGCTACAAAACGTATAGCTGAGATTTACACACAAAGTCGTAAGGTTGAGAAGACAGCTTTTGTAACAACACGTTTCGGTAACGTATTAGGTTCTAACGGTTCCGTCATTCCTTTATTCAAAAAACAATTGGCTTACGGCGGACCATTGACAGTCACAGACAGAAACATCATCCGTTACTTCATGACAATTCCTGAAGCATGTAGCCTAGTTCTTGAAGCTGGTGTGATGGGTGAGAAAGAAGACATCTTCGTCTTCGATATGGGAGAACCAGTAAAAATCTACGACCTCGCCAAGAAGATGATAAAACTCTCTAGAAAAGAAGGCATCGAGATTGAAATCACAGGATTACGTCCAGGTGAGAAACTTTATGAAGAACTGCTTTCTACAAAAGAAAACACAATACCAACAGAACATGTCAAGATTATGAGAGCGAAAGTGCGTCGTTACACTCAAGAAGAAGTAAATGAAAAAATCAACACTCTTATAGACTTGATTCCTACTTGCGACAACTTCAAAATCGTTGCTCAGATGAAGAACATCGTTCCAGAATTCATCAGCAACAACTCCATCTATTCTTATCTCGACAAAAAAGAAAGCAAATAATGAAGTCTAGAAGAAACATCTTCACATTATTGATATGTCTCTTGACAATAGGCAAACTCTATTCCCAAGAGTTACTCATTCCTCTCAACAACGACTATGAGATGGAGATACAGGCCGCAGCTTACAGCTCGTCTTATCGTTTTCATACAGCAACAAAAGCATGGTCGGAATATCAGTTTAGAGACATATTAAATCTGGACAGTCTTAACAAATCACAGTTTATCGTTAAGGATTTCAATAAGAAATGGAAGAATCTTGCATGGAATTCCATCTTCAACACCGATTTCATTGGAGTCAGAAACGATGATTATTATATCGCCATCAATCCTATCGTTGATTTTCAAGTAGGCAAAAGCGGCGATATGAACACTTGGGTCAACACACGCGGTGCTGAAATCAAGGGCACTATCGGTAACAACTTCGCTTTTTACAGTAACTTAAGAGAAAACCAAGCTGTATTTCCAGATTATATAACAGAATTCGCCAAAACAAATAAGGTCGTTTCAGGACAAGGTCACGCAAGACGTTTCAAGGAAACAGGCTTTGATTACGCTAACACTTCTGCATATATTGCAATACGTCCTATGCCTTGGTTGCAAGGAATTCTAGGATACGGAAAGAATTTCATTGGTGACGGTTACCGCTCTTTGATATTGTCAGACAATGCCTTCGCATATCCATACGTCAAACTCACTGGCAACGTCTGGAACTTACAATACACCTGCCTTTATTCTCAGATGTCAGACAAGAACAGAGTCCTTAATGATGACACATTCGCAAGAAAAAACATCGTGATACATTATCTTGACTGGGCAGTGACAAAACGTATAAACTTCGGATTGTTCGACGCTATAGTATGCAAAGGCCAGGATGAAAACGGCGTGCGAAGAGGACTGGACTTCCAATACATCAATCCGATAATATTCTTAAGAACCACAGACTATTATGTCGGAACATCACCAGACAACGCTCTGTTAGGAGCAGCTGCAAGTTGCATACTCGGCAAACATACTACCATGTATGCACAATTCGTCTTGGATGAATTGACAGTCAAGGAATTCATAGCTTTTGACGGATATTGGGCAAACAAACAATCATATCAGTTCGGCGTGAAAAGCTACAACTGCTTTGGCGTTGAAAACCTTTTCCTTCAAGGAGAGTTCAACCTCGTAAGACCTTATATGTATTCACATTACGACGGAGAAGACAACTACGCTCATCTCAACCAATCGATAACACATCCTTGGGGAGCTAACTTTTATGAGATTATTGCCAGAGTTCAATATAACTACAAGCGCTTCTACTTCCAATATAAAATGAATTACGGCCAATGGGGAGATGACATCACAACAGCCGACGGCAAGTTCCAATATTACGGCCACGACATTTATCATAACTATTATGATTATTATCATATTGAAGGTAAAAACGGTAAATACGGTCACTATCTTTTGACAGGAGAGAAGAACACATTGTTAATGAATAATCTTGTTGTTTCATGGCTTGTCAATCCATCATATAATCTTAACGTCTTCGCCGACATCACACACAGAAATCAAAATATCGAAGGCGGTGCCAATCTCAACAATTTCATCATCAGCTTCGGAATAAGAACGACACTAGACAATAAGTATTACGACTTCTAAACATTGAAAGCATCACTCTTCATAAAATATCTGTTCGATAAAGTCGCGGCACTGCTAGGAATAATAATATTATCGCCTGTCATCCTGATAATATTCATTATTCACAAGATTGTCATGCCTGACGGCAGATTTATCTTCTTACAGGAAAGAATCGGTCAATACGGAAAAAAGTTCTATATCTATAAGATAAGAACGATGAAAGCAGGCAGTGACAATAACAATATGTTTGTCACAACAGCTACTGACAACAGAATTCTGCCTTTCGGGAAATGGCTGCGCAGAACAAAACTAGATGAAATCGTCGAACTCGTCAATGTGTTAAAAGGAGAGATGAGTTTCGTAGGACCACGTCCTGATGTTGAAGGTTACGCCGACAAACTTGAAGGCGAGGATAGGAAAGTCCTAGAACTGCGCCCAGGAATAACAGGTCCGGCATCTTTAAAATATATCAACGAAGAAGAAATACTCGCTAAAGTCGATAATCCTCAACAATACAACGACGAAATAATTTTCCCTGATAAGGTGAAAATCAATTTAGATTACTATTACAACAGAACATTCTGGGGAGATATCAGAATCATCCTCAAAACAATATTCTACACCCACTCCTAACACCTAATAACAAGACGTGTCAACGTGTGTTTATTCTCAAGGCAACGTCGACGCGTCTCTACAAATTCCTAACTCCTAATTAAAAATGGTCTCAATAATAACTCCGGCATATAATAGCGAGAGATTTATAGCAGAAACGATACAATCTGTTTTGGCACAGACGTATCAGAATTGGGAGCTGCTTATTGTTGATGACTGCTCTACAGACAAGACTGCCGAAATCATTTCCAGATTTCAGGAAAAAGACTCCAGAATAAAATATTTCCACAACTCTACAAACAAAGGCGCAGCATTTTCACGAAATCTGGCATTGCAAAAAGCTAAAGGTAAATGGATTGCATTTCTCGATAGCGACGATTTATGGCATCCAGAAAAACTCGAGAAACAAATCGAGTTTATGAAGAAAAATAACTATCGATTTTCATATACCTATTACTGTGAAATCGATGAGACTTCAAAAGATAGAGGCATCTTGATATCAGGACCAGAAGTCATAACAAGAAAAATGATGACCGCCTATTGCTGGCCTGGCTGTCTCACCGTGATGTATGATGCAGAATTCCTCGGATTGATGCAAACTGCCGACATTAAAATCAACGAAGAATACGCACTTTGGATCAGAATCGCCAAACAAACCAACTGTTATCTGCTGAATGAAAATCTAGCCAAATACCGCAGACATAAAGGTTCTCTTACAAGCAAATCATATATGGAACTTATAAAATGGCATTATATGATGTTCAGAAAAGCAGAAAACAAAAATGTCATTGTTTCATTATTCTACACTTTGGGCAATCTTATCTTCGGAACATATAAAAAATTATTCTATTGTAAAAAATATTAATTTAATGAACCAAGACAAACCAAATACAAAATCTCAGAATCTCAGAGAACCAGTATCTTGGCGACTTTATAAAAACACCTGGATCTTCCTAGAAGAAAACAAAGAACAACATCTTTCAAAAGAAGATGCTAAATCTTTATTAAATAGGGAAGGTCTTATGATTCGTAATACCTATGATTTCGACACAAAGGAAAAGACTTCATTTTGGTTCGTCATTAAAGATAATTTGGAAGATATCTCAGAACTGCCTTTCTCAGCAAGAAGAAACATTAGAATAGCATTAAGAGTTTACGACATAAGAAAGGTGAGTCTTAAAGAATTTTCAGAAGTAGCTTTCCCTATCATCACATCCGCACAAAAGTCATATAAAATCAAATGCCATATTATTAATAAGGATGAATTTGATGAAATGATAAGACAATATGAAAATGACGGTGACAAAGAATTTTGGATTGTAGAAAGAAAAGACAATACGGAAGTCGTTGCTGTTTCAATTAATAGAATAAAGGAAGACAGCTGCGAATATGACGATATGAAAAGCAAGCCTGCAGCATTAAAAAACAGGACATATCCTTATTATGGTCTCATTTACACAATGAACCATCATTATCTTGAAGAGAAAAAATACAAATATGTCAGTGACGGCAGCCGTTCCATCAGTGAACATTCTAACATACAAGAATTTTTGATACATAATTTCAAGTTCAGGAAAGCATACTGTAAACTCAAGATTTATTACAAATGGTGGTTAAACGTCGTCATAAAAGTGCTTTTTCCATTCAGAAATATCATCCCTTTTAGGAATATAAAAGCTATTTTAAGAATGGAAGCATATTCCAGAGGATTATAATAATATAATTATCAACAACTTATAAACAAAACAAAAATATTTTAAAAAAAATAAAAAAAATCCTTGTCAGGATAAAAAAAAGATGTACCTTTGCAATCGCAAAACGGAGATAAAAAACGTTGCAAACGCCTCCTTAGCTCAGTTGGTTAGAGCATCTGACTGTTAATCAGGGGGTCTCAGGTTCAAGTCCTGAAGGGGGCGCAAAGAGAGAGATTACAAAGTGTAATTTTTTTATGTTTCATGTTATTAATTGAAGAAGATGGTTGCCGCTCAAGCAATCATTTTCTTTTTTATATAATTTAATCATTCTAATTTATAATTGCCTTGAGCAGCGAGCGAAGAGCGACGAGCCTTGTAAGGTCCGCCATCAGAGCCCAGCACTCAAAGCCTAAACAAAATTATATGAAAAAATCAGTAGTAGGAATAGGCAGCGCATTGGTCGATATTTTGACCCAGATCGACAATGACATCATACTTGAAGAATTAAAAATACCTAAAGGTTCAATGCAATTGGTTGATGAAAGCTCATCGGCACTGATAGAAAAGAAACTTGAAAACTATAAAAGTTCCATGGCACCTGGCGGATCTGCAGCCAACACAATCCACGGATTGGCAAAAATGGGAATCGAAAGCGGTTTCATCTCATACATAGGAAAAGACGAAACCGGAAGATTCTTCGAAGACTCCATGAATTCAGTAGGCGTCAAACCTCTCGTATTTCACAGCAACACAGCATCAGGAACAGCCAGAACAATTATATCAGCCGACGGAGAACGCACTTTTGCAACCAATCTCGGAGCTTCACTCGAACTCAACGAAAACGTCATAACACCAGAACTATTCAACAATTGGGACTACTGCTATGTTGAAGGTTACCTTATTGCAAACAGAGCTGTTTTTACAAAAACCATTACCACAGCAAAAGAATGTGGCTGCAAAGTCGTTCTCGACCTCGCAAGCTATAATGTAGTAGAAGACAACCGTGATTTCCTAAACGAATTACTGCCTCAAATCGACATTCTCTTCGCAAATGAAGAAGAAGCCAAAGCTTTAACACAAATGAGCGCAGAAGAATCATTACATTATATCGCAGAAAAAGTCGATATTGCAATCGTCAAGACAGGAAAGAAAGGCTCATTAATAAAAAGAGGAGAGGAAGTCGTGACAATCGGTTGCAACAAGATAGACGTTGTTGACACCACTGGAGCTGGCGACATGTATGCAGCTGGTTTCCTATATGGATTAATCAACGATTATGACTTGGAAAAATGCGGAACTATAGGCAATCATTTGGCCGAAAGCATCATACAAGTTATAGGCGCGAAAATGGATGAAAACAGATGGGAAATTTTTAAGAAAAATATTGGATTATTTAATTGAAATATGTATCTTTGCAC
>JAZKYG010000148.1:0-44499 GCA_045612025.1 Bacteroidales bacterium | reverse complement strand
CTTAGGAACAACGATGATTTTCTTGATGCTCTTGTCTGCCACCCATTTTATAGCCTCTGGTGTTTCAACGACTATCTTCTCTATTTCAGCAGGGCTTAAAGTAACAGGCAATTCGAGATCGAAACGTTTTTTACCGTTGATAGAGACAGGATATGTGAAGCTGTTTTCCACCACATAGCTCTCGTTGAACTCAGGGAACTTCTGTATCACCACGCTGTCGTCGTGACCCATCTGGTGCCACAGTTCTTCTGCGAGGTGAGGTGCATAAGGAGAAATCATGACTGCAAGAGGTTCGAGTATCTCACGTTTGTTACACTTAAGGTCTGTCAACTCGTTGACACAAATCATGAAAGCTGAAACGACAGTATTGAAAGAGATACGTTCAATATCATCTTCTTCTTTCTTGATAAGCTTATGCAATGATTTCAACTCTTCTTTTGTTGCAGGCTCGTCGCTGAAGCTGAACTCATTATTCTCATCAGTATATAATCTCCAGAACTTACGGATGAAACGATAGACACCTTCTATACCTTGAGTATCCCATGGCTTGGACTGTTCAAGAGGTCCGAGGAACATTTCATAAAGTCGTAATGTGTCAGCGCCATATTTATCGACCAAGTCGTCAGGATTTTGAACGTTATATTTAGATTTAGACATTTTCTCGACTTCCCATCCACATACATAGATTGGATTACCATCCTTGTCTTTTTCAAAGATAAACATAGCGTTGCTGAGGTCATCACGCCATTTCTTGAACTCTTCTGTATCGAGGATATCATTATGAACCATATTGATATCGACACGTATAGGATCGCTATATTCTTCTCTGCCTTCAACGTTCTTCGACACGAACAAACGAGGAGCTTCCAGTTGTTCAATATCTTCGAAAGCAGGAACGTCCTTACCATTGATAAGGTCTTTAATTTTTTGTATTACTTCAGAAAAGTCTTCGTCGATAAGCACCTGACGGATAGGGATGAGTAACAACTTGCAACCCAGAACGTCAGCGATATGTTCGTAGGCATCAGCCACTTTTTCAAGTGATGACACTTTCTTTATTTCAATTATTATATTCTTTTCTTGGCAGTAGAAGTCGAATTTACGACGTCCCATCTTATAGTCTCTAACGAATTTTACTCCGAGCTGTCCGTCTTTGATAACCTGCCATGTCTTGTACTCAGCCATCTTTTCAAAGTTGACACGATAGACGAAGTTTGTTCTACCTTGAATCATACCTTGGTTGATCATCTTTTGGAACGGCTCGTCCTTACATGTCGCACCTATATCGAACAAGAACTTATTCCAGAAACGGCTGTAGATAAGGTGACCTGTTCCGTGTTCAGCACCTCCGATATATAAATCGACCTGTTGCCAGTATTCGTTAGCTTCTTTGCTGATGAACTCGTCATTATTTTGAGGATCCATATAACGCAGGTAATAGCCGCTTGAGCCAGCGAAACCAGGCATGGTGTTAGTCTCAAGAGGATAACCTTCTTCTGTTGTCCAGTTCTTGGCGCGTGCCAATGGAGGTTCGCCGTTTTCTGTCGGTTTGTATGCGTCGATAGGAGGAAGTTCGAGAGGCAGTTTGCTTTCATCCAATGCGTATGGCATTCCGTCTTTGTAATAGATAGGGAATGGTTCGCCCCAATAACGTTGACGGCTGAAGATAGCGTCGCGGAGACGATAGTTGGTTTTGCCTTTACCGATACCCATTTCTTCCACCTTATTAATCATTGTAGCTATAGCTTCTTTCACTGTAAGGCCGTTAAGGAAGTCGGAGTTCACCATCACGCCTTCTTTAGCGTCGAACGACTCTTCCCACAGAGAAGCATCTGTTGGTTCTTCGCCAGCTTTAGCGACCACCTGAGTGATAGGAAGGTTGAAATGACGTGCGAATGCAAAGTCGCGGCTGTCGTGAGCAGGCACAGCCATGATAGCTCCGGTTCCGTAGCCCATGAGTACATAGTCAGCCACCCAGATAGGTATTCTTGCTCCGGTGAATGGGTTGATGCCGTATGCTCCGGTGAATACGCCAGACACTTTCTTTACTTCAGCCATACGCTCACGTTCCGAGCGGTTCTTAGCCCATGTTACATATTCCTCTACAGCGTCACGCTGTTCGTCGGTGACGAGGCTGTTTATCATTTCATGCTCTGGAGCCAGCACCATGAAACTTGCGCCGAAGAGTGTGTCGGCACGTGTAGTGAAGACTTCTATATTAATATCTTTATCAGCTATGTCGAAGAAAAGCGATGCGCCCATCGACTTGCCTATCCAGTTGCGTTGCACTTCCTTGATAGACTCGCTCCATTCTATTGTCTCAAGACCTTCGAGGAGACGTTCAGCATAGGCTGTGATACGGAGAAGCCATTGTTTCATGGTCTTACGTACCACAGGATGACCGCCACGTACAGAGAGTCCGTCGGCTACTTCGTCATTAGCAAGTACTGTGCCGAGTTCAGGACACCAGTTGACCATAGTGTCGGCGAGATAAGCGAGACGATAGTTCATCAAAGTCTCTTGTTGCTCTTTCTCGCTCATGGCATTCCACTGTTCTGCTGTGAAAGAAAGCGGCTTGCTGCATGCAGCGTCCAATCCTTGAGAGCCCTGTGTCTCGAATCTTTTAACCAAATCAGCTATAGGCTGAGCCTTTTTCGACTGGTTACAATAATATGAATTGAAAAGCTGGATGAAGGTCCACTGAGTCCATTTGTAATAATTAGGGTCGCTGGTACGCACTTCGCGATCCCAGTCATAACAGAAACCAATCTTATCCATCTGTTCGCGATAACGATTGATGTTTTTCTCTGTTGTTATTGCAGGATGAGTACCTGTCTGGATAGCATATTGTTCTGCTGGGAGTCCGTATGCGTCATAACCCATAGGGTGAAGGACGTTAAAACCTTTCAGGCGTTTGTAACGAGCATAGATGTCTGATGCTATATAACCGAGAGGGTGACCTACGTGAAGACCTGCTCCTGATGGATAAGGGAACATATCCAGAATATAAAACTTTGGCTTATTCTTGTCAATATCAACTTTGTAGATATTATTGTCGCGCCAATATTCTTGCCATTTCTTTTCTACTTCATTAAAATTGTAATCCATAACCGTATTGTTTCGATAAGGTCACAAAATTACAAAAAAACTCAGAAATTCAAAATCTCAAAAAATTAAAAAATAAGTTTTGAGATTTTGTATTTCTGAGATTATGAGATTTTGAATTTTAGAGTTCTAGAATGATGGTTTCATTATTATTAGCCATTCTGAATAAAGTAGCTAAGTCAGCTATGTGTGCTGTGTATGTCACATTACCTACGGTGTAGAACAATTCAATAGGGTCGCCTTCCCAGTCGAATTTGTATTCGTGACGGAGGTTAAGTTCATATCTGCCATTATCATGAATTGTCATAACACCTATACGTGCACCTGTATAATGTCTAACGAAAGCCACGAAAGCATCTTTAGGCACATCGTGTAATTCTCCGTTTGAAGTCTTGTATTTTATATTGCCTTCTATGTGTTGTGTCCTGACTTTGAAGGTCTTGTCCCAGAAAATAACCTTGTCTTTTTCTGAACTTATGCTGATATCATATTTTGTAGTGATAGTTGATTTCACAAATGGCAGAAGCTTGCGTTCTCCGTTCTGATTGATAGATGTTGCGACAGGAACCACTTTGCCGAATTTGTCGTATTCTGATTTTGCAGCGTCATCGTTGATAGCTTCTGCAAATCCGAATTCTCTTTCTCTATCCCTAAACTGATCCACAGTGTAAATGAAACGACCTTCGATAGTAGGATGTCTACGTAATTTATCAACTTTGATATCAGGGTTTTTAGATGCCAGCCAGCTGTCATCTATACGGTCAGTGTCAATTCTAAGCATAGGAGCGTCGATATATATTTCGAAAGACTCACCATATAATTCTCCGAAAGGATGCACCGACCTTCCGTCAGAGCCTTTGAAGCTGGTGACGTCTAACATGATATCAATTTTTTGTCCTGGCTCGTAGCTGAAAACTATTTCTTCTGTCAATTCTTCGGTTTCGGCATGAATTTCGTTGCTGAGTATTGTTCCGTATGTTTTACCATTAGCACCATTCTTGTCAGATACTTTTATCTGAGGTGCGAAGCGGAATGGTCTATAACGACCGACATCAAAAATCACAGAACGGTATTCATTGCCGGCATATAAGGCATCTCCGTATGGAGTACCTGTTCTGTCATTTTCAAAAGCATACTTATTGGTGGATTTATTTGATGCAATTCTCACGACATCGGTATTGCGAGAATCGTTGGTCAGCATATAGACATTGTAAGTTCCGTCTGCTTGCAATCCATATTTATATGAATCTGTTTCTTTATATCCATAGGTACGAAGTCCCAAAACACGACCGTTATTACTCCATTGGTCTTCGTTGATTATCTTTACTTCACATTCCCATTCCTGATCTTTTATCTCATCGAATCCTTCATGACCTTCATCGAATAATTCATCATAGAAAGTAAGATATTTTGTATAGAACAAGAACTCATCATGTCCGTTTTTATGCCACTGAGTGGTGTTGCTTCTATCAGCATGGTTAATATTTGTGTATGTGCCGTCGTTTTGTCTTTCTTTGAGTGAAATGGTAAACATTTGAGGTGAAGCTTTCTTTGCTGGCACTAACATATAGTACACTTTTTCATCCTCTGCAAAATGGTTCCCGTAATCATGCAGACCTTCCACGAATATGGCTTTGTGTGATTCATGTCCTGCGAATACAACATTTTTAGTAATCGTTTCGAAGAATTGAGCTTCAAGATGTACGTCTTCTACATCTCCGTCTTCATGTTCTAATATAGTGTGGAAGAACAGACGATGCTTGCCTGGAGCTGTCACGGTGTAGGCGTATTTATAGTTGATGCCTTCCCATTCTTGTCCGAAATAACCTTCTTCACCTTTGATTAACACTGGCAACTGATCGCCTGATTCGGCACGTACATCCAAATGGTTGACCGAAACCAGTACTGTGAACGGGAATAAAGACTCAGGACATGTCTCAGGGATTGTAAACATAAGAGTTACGTTTTCATTGGTAGATCCGCTATATACCTGAGCAGACACCCATGCAGGAGTGAACTTCTGCTTACGGATAAGGATGACCTCAACTTCACGTTGCAGTTTTCCGTGTTTTATCAAAAGAGTGCCAGCCTGCAATTCGTTGCCGTCATACATAGGGTGCAAGCTGATTGTGATTTGACCTTCTCCTGTTGATGTATTATAGCTGTTGCCTATGTTATTATATGCAACATTGTTTTCTATCCAGCTTATTGAAGGTGCGGTATTTGCACCGTTTTTATTTACATACTTATATGGTATGGTAAAGTTTTTACCGGCATATTCTTCACTGCTTAAGACATAACTTGTATTTTCCACCCACAAGGTCTCTATACCATTGGTGATTTCATTCACCCAGTTATCTATTGATATCCAAGCATTGTTTGAAGCAGGTGCAACCAATGCCTCTTCAAAGGTATTCATGCCGTAGCTCAGTTCTCCAATGATATTGATCTTGTAGTGATGGTTACGGCGTATCATAAAAGTGCTACCATCGTTATTTTGCATAACTACACGATAATACAAGTCATTTCCTGTGTAGTTACGTTTCGGTCTTCCCTTGATGATTACGCTAACCAAATCGCTGCCTTCATTTTCGTTTTCAAAGATATAATCCTCTTGTTTGGTATTGATGTCAACGATATCAGACATCTTCACCTTGTTGTTTGGCAAGGTCACAAAGTCTTCTTGCTGTTCCCAATTGTCCACTACATTAAAATGGTATTCTGGATGGTGCGGTGCCACTGTACCGAAAGCAGGGATATTCGCTGTACGGAATCCGGAGATTGTCATATAATCTGTATCCCAATCACTGATACTTACCTTGGCTTGGTTTCGTATAAGCTTTACTCCTTTATAAGTCTTTCCTCCTATTTCATAGCTGAGGTTAGCAAGTTGTTCATGAATATCCTGATTGCTGTTTCTATCCATCTGGAATCTAGACCAATATACAAGCATACCACTGCCGCCTTCCATATTGGCTATAACCATGCTTTCAGTCTGTCCTGGGAAATCCTTGTCATCATACAAACCTTCACTATGATTGCCCAAGAAGTGAATTATCTCTGTATAATTTGGAATAACAGCCTCGTAGATTCCGTTTTCATCATCTTGCTTAGTAAGTGTAGCTGTCGATTTAGAGATATAAAGACCGAATTCATTAAAGCAGAACAAGGTCATATTATTAACACCAAGCCCGTCAGGGTCAACAGCACGGACATTGACATTCTGTGGTTCAACAATAGTTGTGTTGAATGTAATTCTTGTATATCCTTCTGGAAGATCACTATCGTTATCGTCTGGATTTCTATTACAAGACAACAATGTAAGCAAAGACAATATGGTATATATGTATATTATTTTTTTCATAGTCATTCGAAATAAACGTCTCTTACACAACGTATAGCTACATCATTTTTTTTGCTTTGGTCAGTTTCTTTTATACCATCTGCATTTTTACTATTATATACAGGACCGCTAGCACTCATATAATATGCACCATTGAGGAGATAGTCGATAGCATCTGCATCCTGATTTTCCGTACCTTGCAATTCGATAATGATTTTAATCTCCGCTTCAGTAGGCAATCTCCAATTGTCGTAAACCACCACATTGTTATGGTTAGTTTTATCGTCAATGTCATCAACCTCCACATAATTTTTAGCATGATCAGCAAAAACGATAAGCTTTTGATCTAATGATAGGTCGTCCAATCCTCCGCTGCTTGAATAAACAGCTCCCAATCTTGATGCAATAACAAATGATGGTGATACCAGTTTTGCGTTTTCAGCGTCAGATGCTGTCTGTCCGTTTTCATCAATTCTTGGACGTCCCAATACATATTCATCAGATGTTGCCATCACACGTATATGATAGTTTCTAAGATTGTTGGTTTCGCAGTTTTTATCTGTGCTAACCTTGCTGCTCCTATAATAATAAAACTGGTTTTTATATTTATTGCCACTTTGCGTTGACCTGAATTTAGATGTGAAGAATCCGTAATTACTGCCAGTATCACGATTATATGTATATTTTATCGTGCCAGTTTTAGTATCAACGCTCTTGACAGATACGGAGGAAATATAGTCGCCAGCATAATTATATGTTGTTGGCTGGTTTCTATTGTCTCTGTCTCTGTTACAGTTTGTAAAGCTATGTCCTCCTGTAGTTCTATAATAGTAATCATCTCTATAAGAATACCAAGGCAAGGAATTGGTTATATAGATAAGAGGATATTGCTCAACTTCTATCAATTCTGACATTCCTTCTTGATTGGTAACCTTTATGGTGAAATACAATATAGTATTGTTGGTAGGGATATCGCTGTTTACTATAATATTTCCGGATTTGTTTACAGCATCGGCTGTGGCACTGATTTTTTGTTTATTGAGGTCAACAGTTGTCTTTACGCCATATTTATTATAATAGTATACGCTTCCGCTTACAATCTCCGTCTTTACAGGTGATGAAGATGAGTAATATATAGAAGTATTATCTTCTGCAATATTATACATGTATAGCTTATTCTTGTTCACTTTCAGATACTCTACCGTTGTTTCTGCGTCAATGTCCATTTCTTTCTCCGTCCATGGAGCTGTAAAGTAATAGATATCTTCCAGTTCTTCTGGTTCGACGAAGTCTTCAGCTCCTGGTGCATTTAGTGTGACATGCAATTCGTAAAGTGTATTTCGTTTTATTATATGGTCATAGTCTGTCTCGTTCTCTTTCTTATTCAAGACCATCTGATAATAGTTGTTGATATACTCTGTCTCTTTCCCATTTTCTGTATAGACGATAGGTAACATGAATACGAAAGATGTACCTTTTTCAAAGAACTCTTCACTCTTCCATTTGTGAGAATAGCAATATGCTGTCACTCTAAGATGATAGCCAGCAGTGTCTTGAGCATATTCAAAATATGGACTTTGTGATATTGTCGATGAGTTCCAATAAGCAGGGTTGTTGTTTGGATAATTGCCTTCAGCCACTACTCTTGTACGTATCGGCATGTTTCTTAACATATATCCATGAGACAGACTTAATAGTTCTGGTGTGAAACTTACGTCTTCCCCAGGATATATCTTGATGATATACTTGGCTGTAGCACGGCGTAACTTAACTTTAATGACTACATTATCCAAGTTGTTTTCATCATTGACTATTATTGTTCCTGGTGTCTTAGGTTCTGTATTACCCATATATGCGACGCCGTCCATAAGGAAGTATTGTGGATAAATATTATCTCCGCCCCTTATACCTGACAAATGTATGTTAGCATCTGTCTGTTCCAGTTTCATCAGATTTTCGTGAGAAATAACATCATAGCCTTCTGGCTTAAATACGCTCTCATCATGAGTACTATTAGCTATGACATATATCTTGTATTCTTCATTTAAATCAAAATCTTCTTTCTTTTTCTTAAGATATGCAGTGCCATCTGGATATTGGCTCACATCAACTCTTTCATGATAGAATGACTCGTAGTCATAATCGACCTTTTTATACATCAATACGTCCAAATGAGTTAATGCAGATTCGTCTTCTGTATCTGGAGACACATCTCGATAGCCTTTTTTAGGCTCATCAAACACAAGCATGATATACCCATCATCTTGACCATCACCTGTAGTGGAATCGCCTCCATCTATAGGATCAGGCCGACATGCGGTCAAGACCAATGTCATGAATATCATTAATAATATGTTTTTCAAGCTTATGTTCATTTTATTCCGTAATCATCACTTAATTATCAATATGTCTTATCGATATCAATTTTGGATTATCTCCACTTGAAGGCCATTTGATATTATTATATTCTCCATTTATGTAAAGATTGATATGAGAGAAACTCCATTTTTGCCAATATACAATACCAAAGTCTACTTTAGATCCAACACCTTCATCATTTTTTGGATATACCAATATCTTGTACCATTCATTTTGTGCACATTCATTAATATCCTTGTTATTTTCTTCTGCATCAAATACCAAAGATCCATTAGTGTCATATACACGTATATTGTAATTCTCCATGCTGCCCATGATATTCGGTTTCCACTGAACGCCTATTGGTGAAAGTATCTGGAAATAACATTCAAAAGCACCTTCCAGAGGATTAGCGCTGTTGTAATGCATAAGCGGTTCTTGCGTGATTTTATATTCTCCTGATGGTGAACCTAAATCAAAATAAGCTTTAGGCATAACAGGATTATGATATGTTGGATATGTCAATTCGTGTTCTTCATAGTCTTTTCCATCACCCCAATCTTCAATATCCCAGTCAGCCACTGTGTATTCAATCATGATATCTTCACCGGTAATATTTGTAATTCTATATTGGTATATATGATTACGTACGATATTATAATCGCTGTTAGATATTGGAGCGCCATTGCTATAACTGCAGAATGATATCGCATCTTCTATGAATCTTTCTTTTCCGTTATGTGTCAAGGATATGCTTATCTTCGCTTTTTCTTCAGCATAATTAATATTATCATATTCTGGTACATATACACTAAATGATGCGCTATTATTCTGCAAAAATGAACCTTTAATTGCAGCATGACGATATAATCTGAAACAGTTTGTCATGTTCAGGTTTTCTGTACGATCCACATTATCCCAGCCTGTAGGAAGACAATATCCTGTCTGGTTGTAATAGTTGACATACACATCATTGATTACTGTGCCTTTTTCTTTAAGAGCGTCTGAGAGTTTAACCTCCAGCTTGGCTGCAGAGCGCAACAGCTGAATAGTGCCTATGTCTTTTGAATCTGCCTCTGCCAATTCGCTCAGATCCACAGTCTTGATTCCCCACATAGGGATGGCTCCGTTTTCCGTATCAAGGCATGTGTAATTATAGGTTAGGTTTTTCTCATCGCCTTGAGGACTGTTGGCCAATATCATTATCTTGTAAACTGGGTTTCCGCCGTTTTCCATCACAGACATAAAATGAGATGTGAAGTTATCAGGCATAGCACCCATGAACTTATATTCTGTAAAAGACTCATTGCTTGGCCAGTAGTAAATGTCTTGCACCTCGCCCAGCTTTACGTTATCTGTCGTATATACCGACACGCGCAATGCGTCAGGGAGTATCTTGTTCTCAAAAGTATTGCCGTTGTCTTTGGTATAATCGTCATTCCAAGTGTCGCCGCCTCTCATGCCGTTGTGATTATGCGACACTGAAAATACTACAGTATGAGATACGTCATACGTATCGCCGCCATTGTCCCCGCCATTTCTATTCCAGCATGACACGAACATGGTTGCGATAAGCATTATGATAATATATCTGATACTGTATCTCACTTTATATTCTGTTTATCAAATGTCTTCTTCGTTAATTACCACTCTCCATGAGTTGATGAGGATGACAGAACTCAGCCACTCACCTTCATCAAGGAAGAATGTCATTGTATATTCATCTTGACGATCGAGATATTCCTGATCGCTCATGTTTTTATTGTAGTTACCTTTAGTAAGCAGCGCATAGTCTGCTATAGGTAATCTCAATACTAGCTCTCCGCTCTCACGGTTTCTGATGGTGAGAATAGGAGATTCTCCGGCTTTCATACGTCCGATGGTATGTTCTGCCAAAGCGACGGATATAGATGAATTGTTTCTTGTCTCATAATCTTCTATATCAGCCTCGCCTGTTGTGACGCTCCATGCTTTGAAAGTGATGGTATCGTCTTCAAGTCTTGAGTTATCCCAAGCATACAAGCCGCTCTTGTCTGTGATTTCGAAGATGAACTTGTCGGCATCCACTTCACCGTCTGACAATTCCTGTAACATAATGCGTATCACGTTAGTGTTTTTTGTCATAGATATGGTGCTGTGGTAATGACCTTCTTCTTCTGTCACTGTCAAAGGCAATGTTCCATGGAATAATGGGAGCAAGTCGTTTTCAACGAAAGCCTTGCCATTGTCGTCGTAGTCGCGATGCATTTTAACCTGCATCTCTTCAAGTGTGGTTTCTCCTATCTTGGTCTCTGGTAAAAGGTCGAATGAGGTTTCGTTTTCCATTCCACCCAATGCCAACAGCTGATAATTGCCAGGTGTTGGTTCTAAAAGTATTTCGAATGTATCTGACGCAAGAGTCTCTTTGTCGTCTACATAGATTTCTTGAACGAGTATGTTGCTTTCATCAAATAAATATAATGACAAGGAGTTTACCTCATTAGCGAAAGCGTTGGCAAACTTCATATTGTAGTCATATTTGAAGCGGATATGATGATATACACCACAGTCGCCCTCACCTTCAAAGATGAATCGTTTGCTGCAGGAGCATAGACATACCAATGTTATGATAGCTATTATAATCTTACTCCGAAAATGCATTGTCCCGCCCTTGTTCATTTATTATTTTTTGATTTATTATTAATAAGGTAATATAGAAGGAAACCTGGTAAGCCAGGCTCCCTTCTAAAAATATTTAATTAAAGATCTACATCATTGCTTACGAGTCTCCATGAGAGGATGTTGATTTCTGCAGCAACGTATGTGCTTCCTTCTTCTTCTGGAGTTTCAGGCTTAGTAATTGTGATAGTTTCATCAGCTACTGGAGTACCTAAACCAGAGATAGAGTTGATGTTTACATCGTAAATGTGGTTACGTACTACACCGTATGTTGTAGTTGTAGCTGATTTTAAGTGTTCTATGTCTGTGTAGTAATATGTTTGACCTTCTTTATATAAAAGTGCAGGAGCTATGTATTTAAGTTCATCATTTAAGTCGTCGTTGTCTTCAATTAGATCGAATTCGCCGTTTACGAGTTTGTACCATGTCTTATTTACACCTATATCAGCAACTTTATTATTGAGTTGGAAATATACTTGATATGCTTCAATGTTTCCACCATCACCACCAGCTACTGTCATCAAGTCTTCAACATCTATTGATGTGTATGTTGATCCGTCTGTAGAGCTGTAATATGTATTTGAGATAGTGCTTTTTACTGCTGCAAGAAGTTGTTCTTCACTAATGTAATCATTGCCGAACCATTTTGCAACTTCTATTTTATTACCGTCAAAGTCTTGAAGTTGAGCTTTCAAGACGATTTTTGTACGTAAATCAGAGTTTTCATTACCTCTTGTGTTTTCGCCACAGTATAAGTAAGGATGATAATTTGCAATTCCATCGTAATCGACTGCGTCTGTCATTTGAGCGCCAGTACATGTAGCCCAATAAGAACGGAAGTTGTTAGGGTCGTTCCAGTTGATGCCGAGTGTATAGTTGTCAATATTTTTTATGAGGTTTGATGTTGCGTAATCATTATAAAGATCCCAGCCAATAATTTTAGCATAAACTACTTTATCGCCGATTAATATTGGATTAGTGTCAGTTTTACTTGTATTGAGCTTGAATATGTGAGCATCTTCTGTAGAAGGTTGATCATCATCGATGTCACCAGTAGTTTTAACTATAACTTTAGATGCGACACGTTCAACATAGACCGTTACAGGATTACCTAATGCGTCATCACTCTCATTATAGAAGTTAGTGATGTCTAAAGGTGTTGCGTAAACAAGACCTGCATCGTTTTTGTAAACAGAGTTGCTCATTACAAATGTACCGTCTGTATTGATATGTCCTACAAGTTCTTCTTTGAGGTCTTCAAGTGAGTATTTATCGTCGCTAGGTTGCCAGTTAATTACAACTACCATTTGGTTTGGAAGTTGACCATCGTATCCATCAATAACAAGAACGCTTCCATGAATATCAGAAATATTTGGCATGTCATCTCCAAGATTTGCTCCAATTGGTATTGCTTGATAGTTTCTTGGGTTTGTCACACCAGTGAAAGGCTCACCATCTGTAAAGAAAAATACATGAACAGAGTTTACAAGGCGTTCTGCAGTCTCACCTATTACATAATCATCATCTCCACGGTCATTAGCTGCTGCCAATGAGATAGCGATGTAAGAATTTTCTACTTCTCCATTATTTGGGTTGCTTTCATCACCACCTTCTGGAGTTGGTTTGCATGCTGTGAAAAGCATTGCAAGTAACGCTAATGTTAAAAATTTAAATTTCATAATGTGTTAATTTAAAAAGGTTAATAATTTTTAATTGTGTTTATTTACTTTTAATTTTATTTGTATATTTCTAATATTTCATCATTATCTACGACTACCGTCCAATGTTTAGTCATATTATCCAGTGTCTCCTGTGCTTTGTCAATGCCATGTTCCACTGCTTCTTCAAGATATGGTCGTGCTGCTTTGTAGTCTTCGCGTAAGACTTCCACCACGCCTCTTAGATATTTCACCACTGGTTCTTGTCCTGCCTTGTCGAGATGCTGAATGGCTTTTTCGTAGTCTTTCTTTATCATGGCTACGTTGGCAGCGTTGAGGTTGGCTATTGAATCTTCTGGATACATCTTTACTGCCACTTCCCAGAGATTGAGGTGTTCTTCGCTGTTTGGAGCGTATGTCTGTGCCAGCACATAGAACTCTTCCAAAGATAATTTCTGAGGTGCGTTGTTCATTATCTTTTCAATCTCTTCTGGGTTGCTGTATTCTCGTATTGTATATCCTATGCTATAGTCGGTGCGACGCAAAGCAGGATAACAGTTGTCGAGGAGATATTTGTATTCTTCTTTCCAGTTAGACTTGATATACCATTCCTTGTTATCAGGTTCACGTGTGGAGCGTATAGCCTCCAAGATTTCTGTCTTATGAGATATTTCTGAAGCCTCAACAAAAGCTTCGAGACCTTCCCAGTTTTCAGGTTCGTATGATGTCTTTATGAAACCTTCGCCGAAATGATATAGGTTTTCTACATATTTTTTCAAGGAGTTGGTACGTCCTTTAGCGAGGCGTGTGTTGTTGGAATAAGGACTCTCAGGAGAAGCGAAACCTTTGATAGAAAGAGATATGATAGTGATGTCAGGGTCGGCTTTTACTGAGTCTATGCTACCAGTGATTTTAGCGAGTTCTATTTTGTTGTTACGATAGTCAGGATAGATTTCAGTCTTGCTCACAGGGAAGTCGATGAATGCTGTGCCGCTAAGTTCACGTGTCTTGACGACTTCAACGGCTGGACGTATGTAAATGAATTCTGGTTTATATGGTTCAGATGGGAATGATGCTAATGTCAAGTAGTTTTCATATAAAGCTTCGCCGCAGCATCCATAGATGGCGTAGTGTATCTTCAAGTCGAACTCTTCCATCCATTCTTCGAAAGCTATTGTGGTATGGTATGCTAGAGAGTCAGGTCTTTCTTTTTCTTTATATTCCAATGCTTCACATTCTCTATGTATAGGGTTAAGTTCAGGGAAACGTTGGTAATATATCATTCTATTACGTCCATAAACACCGATGGCATTGAACATTGTAGAATCTTCTGTGTTTATTATGTAAGGTGTCAACACTGCCAATTCTGTAGTGGCGATGTCGAGATGACTCATGTCTATATTTAGATTAAAATGTAAGGAGTCATAGGTGCGTTCAATTTTTAGGTTTTGTACTTGAATGCCATGGAAGCTGGTTGTATCGGTTGTGTTTTTAGCAATAACAACCGATGAGCAGCATGTCATTGCTATTATTATCATTGCTAAATTCAATAACTTTTTCATAGTTGTCATGCTTAGAATAAATAAATTAGATTGACAGACATTTTGGTAGGACCGAAATAGTTGTGATTGCCTTCACCTATTTTCTTTCCGCATCCTGCGCATTTGAATCTTTCGTAGTCGAGGAAGAGATAACCTATGGCACCTTCCAGTTCGAAGTTCCAATGCTTGCTTAACATAAATGCATAGCCATATCCCACGCCGCCGCCATAGGCATAACCTTGGTAACGTGTGTTTGAAAGAAGTGAAAAATCTGTGCCTAAAAATGAAATGTTGTTCTGTAAACCTCCGAGATTGAATGCGCCGGCAAGGAGATGTGCGCTAAGGAAGTGGCGGGAGAATATGTCACAGAACCAGTAACGAGCTTCAGGTTGTATAAACCAATGTTTCCATTTTTGAGTGTCGTTTTTGCTCCATGCGTTGAAATTGCCTGAGAAGTCGAATGTCCAATGTTGTGACAATCCAACTTCAACGCCAAGGTTTATGCTTGCAGTTGCGGTATATAGAAGATTGTTTTTGACAGCTATCTGTTTTACCCCTCCCATTATAGGTTCTTCATTTTCAATGCTGTTGTTCTGTGCAATGGCTTGAAAACCTAGATGGGAACTTACAAGTATAAAGCACAATAATATAAATAACTTTTTGTTCATTGTTATACATTTTTGTAGCTAATGAATATTTTCCCCTTCCTCTTCGTGGGATGCCCATATATAATTCTGATTTATGGGCATCGCCAAATCGTGCAAAATTACGAAAAAAAATCTGAACTTTGCGAAACAAAATTCAAAAAATCTGAAGATCTTAAAACTAAGGTTTTTGAGCTTTTTTGAAGTTCAAAGTTTAAAAAAAAGAGACGTATCAAACTTTGTGAATTATGATACGTCTCTGCTTTTTTAGGCTTTAGTTCTTAATAATTCTTTTAACTATATTTCCTTCTTTAGTATTTATCTTGACGAAGTAAATTCCAGTATTCAATCCAGCAAGGTCAATTACTGTTGGCTGTTGACCGTTGACTGTTGACTGTCTTCTTCCATAAACATCATAAACGATAACTTCTTCAACTTCGGCTTCAGTTACGATATATAATTTGTCGTTAACCGGATTAGGGTAGATATTGAAAGCAATGTTTTCTTCTGTCAAAGATGTCGCGTCGAGGTTTAAAGAGAAATCGTGGCTCCATTTCTGGCAGTTGACGAAATTGTTGATGCTGATGTCGTCGATGCAGAGGATGAACTGGTCTTCACTCTTGAAGTGACGTACTGCTACCCAGATATGTTGTCCTGCATATTTGCTTAAGTCGACGGTGTATTCTTTCCATGGACTGGCGACACGGTCGTCGGTGATTTCCCATTCGGCGATGGTAGTGAAATCGCTGGCGGAAGGACTCGTTGCTGTTGATACGGCAAGGCCGAAGTTTTCGAAATAATATCTGTCTTGGTTACAAGCCCAGACGCTGAAGGAAGTGTTTTCTGTCACGCCTATCATACTTGGTGAAACGATGTAATCGTCTGGTTTTATTGCCTCCATCGTTAAGTTACATGACGACTCGCTCATAAGGTGTCCGTGTCCGGAATGTGAGCTTAGGTTCACGACAAAATGTTCATCTACTTGTGTGGTGTGATACCATGTGTGTGCGTCATCATTAGCGTCGATAGTGGTCCAGCCATTGAAGTCTTTTTCGAATCTGTAGGTGAAGTTTGTGGTGTTGCCTGTTATTTCATTTGGAATCACGCTGACATTGAAGTCTATGGTATGTTTTTCAGGTATATTTTCATCAATGTTGACAACGAAGGTGCGTGACGATGTCTCATTGGACGCCATTGTTCCTAAGATGCTTTCGCCTTCTTTTATTGTAACGTATTCATCTTTTGTTGATAAGATGGCTTTTGTGTCGTATGTGCAGTCCACTTCGCTTTTATTTAAGAAAGTGACATTGATATTCAAGTCGTTGCCTGCAATTATATCATCGTGTTCTATTGCTGTTACTGTTATTTCAGGCACAGGGTTATCGCTTTTTATTGAGAAGCGGTCGTCCCATTTTCTAGGCTTGAGAATGTTGTTTATCTGAACGTCGTCTACGGCAAGGTAATATTCATCGAAGCAGTTGAAGTGACGTATCGCGATCCATAATTCTTGTCCTTCGTATTCGCTCAAGTCGACGGTGTATTGATACCAAGTGCCTTGTTCTCTAGTGCCTTTGGCAGTCATGGTCCATTCTTTTATTGTAGTGAAGTCGGCTGCAGAAGTATTACCTTCTGTTGACACTGCAACGCCAAAGTGTTCCGCTGGATATTCAAAGTCTTGAGCGCATGCCCAGAAACTGAACGAGGCGTCTTTTCCTACTTTGAATTTCTCTGGCGTGACGAGGTAGTTGTCAGGATATAATATGTCGAAGGTGTTGTCGTAGGATTGTGAAAACATGCAGAAGTTGCTTTCGTGTCCATAGCCTGGACCCAATTTGGTTTCGGAGTTAAACCATTGGAATCCATCGCCGTCGGCGTCTATGGAAGTCCAGCCTTGCATTCCGTATTCGAAGTCGTAAGTCACAACAGACTCGACGTTGCTGCCTTCAAGGATGGTTTCCAAGTCGAAGAAAATGCTTTTGCCATCAGGGATTAACTCATTGACAACAATGGAGAATGCTGCTTCTTGTGTGCCGTCTGTTGCCATAGGTCCGAAGGTGGCATTGCCATTGACGATGGTGACATAATCGTTGTCGCTTGTCAAGGTGGCGGTGATGTTGTTGTCAGTAGCCAAATCACCTTTATTAATTAATGTCACGCTTAATTCTATATTCTTGTTCGTACCTACAACATCAGGTGTGAAAGAATGTATCTCAATCTCTGGACTCTGTGCGAAACCAAGCTTGAATGCTAATAAAATGTATAATAAGAGTAATGATTTTTTCATAGTTTTAAAAGTTAATAGACAACATATGACAGACAACTGATGTTTGGTTTCTGGTGCCTGAACTTGTCGAAGTGAGTACTTTGTCTTCGACAAGCTCAGTGACCATACACTTAGTCTTTAACAATTCTTCTAACTATATTTCCTTCTTTAGTATTTATCTTGACGAAGTAAATTCCAGTATTCAATCCAGCAAGGTCAATGACTGTTGACTGTTGACCGTTGACTGTTGACAGTCTTCTTCCATAGACATCGAAAACGACAACCTCTTCAATTTCGTTTTCTGTTTCAATGAAGAGCACGTCATGAACAGGATTAGGGAATATTTCAATGTTGTTTGTAAAACTGTCGTTGATGCCAGTGATGTCGCTATAGTCTTCTATTTCTTCTAAGACTAATGTTGCGTTGACGCAGCCAGAACCTGTCTCGTTGCTTTTTGTTTCAGATAATTTTGTTGCTGTTGTCTCGAGAGCTTCGCATATCTGAGCAGGAGTGAGGTAAGGTTTCTTTTGTAACATGAGGCATACTACGCCAGTGACGCAAGGTGTTGCCTGTGATGTGCCGTCCATGCTGATATAGCCGCCGCTGTTGGTGTTGCTGCATGATATGATGCCTACTCCAGGGGCGCATACGTCAGGACGGATGAGGCCAATCTCTCTTCCTGGGAGATAAGGATAGTCTTCGTATGATGATGTCTGCCATGTGAAAGGTCCTCTTGATGAGAAGTCGGCGACCTTGTTGGTGTAGTCTACTGCGCTGACTGCTATACAAGCAGAGAGACCGCCGGCATTGATTTGTTGGTCAGGGGGGAGCCATGGAGGAGGGCACCCGCCTGGTACTCTGACGCTGTTAGGCACAGGGTATGTAAGGTTGAGCATGCCGTCGTTGCCTACTGCTGTCAAGATGGCGACGTTTGCTTCGAGCGCGTTTTCGTATGTCTGACGTAATGCTTCTCTTGTCGACATGGATGCGTTAGGGAAACCTAATGACATATTCAATACGTCGGCGCCGTGTTCTATGGCAAACTCTATTCCTGAGCATACAGAGTTGGCGTTTCCACCGCCAGCATCGTCCATAACCTTAATGCACATCACTGTTGCGTCAGGAGCTATGCCTGTCTGTGTTCCAGAAGTGCCATCGCCGCAGATGATGCCTGCGCAGTGTGTGCCGTGGTTGAAGCCGTCGTGCACGTCATGGCTGTTTTCGTAAGTGTTATATCCGTGGTTAGGATATTCCTCACCGCCGTCCCATAAGTTTTTCTCCAAGTCTTTGTGGAAATTGACACCGGTGTCAATCACGCCGACGAGGACGCCTTTGCCTGTATAGCCTTCGTCCCATGCTTTGTTGGCATTCACATGCTTGATGTTTTGTGTCATGCCTCTTTGTGCTTCGACTTCTTTGGCGTTTTCATTCCATAAGAGGAATTGTGTTTCGTTGTAACCTATTATCTTGATGTCGGCATGTTCGGATAATAAATAGATGTAGTTCTTGCTGGCAGTGCAGCTGATCATATTCGACAGCCAATGTGCTTTGATGTCTTTGACATCTCCGCTTGCTTCGCCGGCTTTTAATAAAGACATGATGTCTTCTTGTGATTGCTCAGAGAAGTTTTTGAGTTCGCCGACAATAGCTTGACGATGAGCCTTGGCGTCTTCTGCGCTTTTGATGTCTTTTCTTAAATGGCTTATGTTTGCTTCTGATTTAAGAATAATGTTGACGCTTATCATGTCGTCGTTTTTCTGCTCAAGAACCTCTTGTAACTCAGGCTCTATGATGTTGTAGTTCTGTGCAAAGCCCAACTGGCATGCAAGTAATGATAGCAATAATAATAGGTGTCGTTTCATAGTGTATTATTTTTTGATGAATAGCTTTGTTGTTTCGCCTTTATAGGTTATGATATTTATGAAATAAACTCCGCTGTTTAAATCAGAGATATCAACGGTATTTTCAAATTTTTGAGATTCTGAATTTTTGAGGTTATGAGTTCTTCCATAAACATCATAAATTAAAACCTTTTCTATTTCAACATCAGTTTCTATGTTGAGTATGTCGTTGGCCGGGTTAGGGTATATGTTGAAATAGGTATTTTCTTCGTTGATGCTTTCGTTGTTTGATGTAGTGATGCAGGCTTCATTGCTTGAATCAGAGATGCCGAGGCTGCATATGCTTTTGACGGTATAGCAGTATTCTGTGTCGTTCTCAAGATGCATGTCAGCGTATGATGTGCTGTCGACGGTAGCTATTTTTTCATTGTCGCGGTATATCTCGTAACTTTTAGCTATTGAAGGACCTTCCCATGATAACATTACGCTGTTGTATGTTAATGCTTCCGCTGTCAGGTTGCTTGGTTCCTGGCAATCAGTTGGGATGTCATCAATGTATTCCATTGCGGCCAAGATGTCGATACGTCCGCTTCCTGTCTTGTTGCTTTTCTTTTCTGATAGCTTCACTGCTGTTGTCTCGAGTGTCTCGCATATCAGGGCAGGAGTGAGGTAAGGGTTCTTTTCCAGCATAAGAGCTATGGCGCCGGCTACGCAAGGTGTTGCCATTGATGTTCCGCTCAATACTGAGAAACCGTCGTTTTCTGTATGTGAACTGGAAACGATGTACATTCCTGGAGCGCAGACGTCAGGGCGGATAAGACCGAATTCGTTGTTTTCTTCGCTGTCTAATGCTGCGACCTCGCCGTTGTCACTTTCGATGAAAGCTCGGATCATCCAGGTGTAGTTCAAGTCGAACCATTCGCATGCATCGAACCATGTTGTATAATCGTTGTAAATCTGTCCAATCCAGCGTCCGTTAGGTTCGTGTATTGTTTTGCATGCTGCAGCTGGCTTAAACGCTCCGTCGTCTGTTTTCAAGACAATCCAGAGGTTTTGTGTATGGTCTATCGCTAATGGATTGGTGAGTTCGAACTCTACAAAACTTTTTACGCCAGTACAGGAAAATGCCTGTGTGTATATTAAAGTGCCATCGCTAGGAGTGTCTCCGCCTTGGTATATCTCGATGTCTCCGTCATGTTTCGTGCAGTCATACATTGAGACTTTACTTAACTTGCCGTTTTCATATTTCTTTAATTTTGATGGTGGGAATAACATGCCCCATCTGAATGAATCTGCATCTCCTATGCCTGTAGAGAACTTGCCGTTGTCATAGTCAAGCCATCCTGAACCTAAGTCTGTTGACAAGTCTAATACGTAGTCGTTCCACAATGTTCCTGACCATGTGACAGGACCTTCTGATGAGAAATATGCGTGATTGTCTTCATAATCTACAGCGCCAACGCTGATGATGCTTGATGTGCCGCTGCCGTTTGCCTGTTGGTCTGGATGTATCCATGCAGGAGGGCAGGTGGCAGGAGCGTTGATGTTTTTGGGTGTAGGATATTCATCCATCTTGCCTTTGTCGTTGCCCGCTGCAACTACGGCCAAGACATCGAACTCCAAGAGATTTTCGAAAACAGAACGGTATAGTTCGTTTGTATATGTGTTTGGGAAAGATGAACCGAGAGAGAGGCTTAATAGGTCGGCGCCATGCTCGACAGAAAACTCTATGCCGCTTATGATTGCATTGACAGAACCTTCACCGTTGTCGCCTAATACTTTGATGCACATGAGTGTTGCTTCAGGTGCGATACCTGTCTTTATGCCAGAGGTGCCGTCGCCGCATATAGTGCCGGCACAGTGTGTACCATGACCGTAGGCGTCGGTGACATCGTGGGTGTTGTTTAAGGTGTTGTATCCGTGATTAGGGTATTCATCACCGCCGTCCCATAAATGATCTTGCAAGTCGACATGCTCTGTGTTCACGCCAGTGTCTAAGATCGATACCAATATGCCTTTGCCGGTATATCCTTGATTCCAGACGTCGTCAGCATTGATGTTAAGTATGTTGTCGGTTATGTTTTCAAATGTGGTGGCTCTTTCTGACTCTTCGTCGAAAAGCATATATTCCATCTTGTTATATGCGATGGCGGCCACGTCTGGATGCTGGGCTAATTGATAGATGACATCGCTGCTGGCATTGCAGTTGATCATATTGGTAATCCAGTGTGCCTTTATGTCTTTGACATTATCGCTTCTGGTTCCGGCTTGCAATAACGACAAGACATCGTGCTGGCTCGCTTCAGAGAAATTCTTGAATTCTTTCAAGGCGGCATCTCTCTTGATGTCTTTGTCGCCAAAATATTGCGCTCTTGTGTTTAGTTCCTTTACGTCAATCTGAGAGTTTAAAATGATATTGACATTGATAAGTTCATCGTTTTTCTGATTTAGAATCTGTTGCAGTTCAGGGTCGATGTCGCATGTTCCTTGAGCTTGACTGAAGTTGATGATGCAGAAAGTTAGCAGTAAAAGGACTAATGATTTCTTCATGATTTTGTTTAAATTGTCAAATAAAATAATGTAAAATAATTATGGCGTAAAGATACGAAAATATATGTTTAAAACAGTAGAATTTTATATATTTGTAAAGACGTACTTATCTTCAAAAAACAATGAAATAATTGAAGTTAATGATACGTTTAATGAACATAATTTTAAGGCATGAGAAAGTTTAATGATTTATATGTAAAGAAAAAAAGATGGAAAATCGCATTGTCGATAATCGCATTGCTGATAATAAGTCTTTCGATGTATTATACCAATAACTTGGTTAAGAAGTTTGCCATGCAGGAACAGAAGCAGATGACGATGTGGGCGGAAGCTGTTCAGTCTCATGCAGAACTGATGAATTATACCGAGGGCTTCTTTGATGCAGTCAGTCTCCAGGAAAGCAAAAGAGTGGAACTTCTTGCCATGGCATATCGTCGTTTCTTGGCTGCAAAAGACAATGAAAACATCGTGGTTTATCTTGATATAATTCAAAGTAACATAAGCATTCCTGTCGTTATTGTGGATAGTGAAAATAATATCACGCTTGCAATAAACCTTCCTAAGAAATTTCAAGATAAGGAAATTTTCGACCACGAAATGCAAATGGAATTTAACATTTATCCTCCGATAAAGATAGACATTTACGGTAAAGAGTCGTTTTTGTACTATAACGAGTCTCTTATCTATACGGAATTGAGGACAGTTCTTGATGATATGTTTGCCTTCTTTATAAATGATGTGTCAGACAATGCTGTCGGCGTTCCTGTCATCATTCTTAACCATTCTCAGAATGAGATTCTCAGCTATGGCAACCTCGATTCATCCATGATGAACGACGGCGATTATGTGGAGAAACAGCTGAGCATCATGAGTTCTGAAAATATGCCTATAGAACTTAATTATCTCAATGGCGAAAAGGCGTACATCTACTACAGAAGTTCCGACTTGCTTCGTATAGTGAGTTATTTCCCTATAGTGCAGATACTTGTCTTTGTGTTCTTTATCATTGTGGCTTATCTGCTGTTCAGTTATGCACGCCGTTCGGAACAGAACCAGGTGTGGGCTGGTATGGCTAAAGAGACTGCTCATCAGATAGGCACGCCTCTGACATCTCTGGTGGGCTGGATTGAACTGCTGAAACTGCAGGACACTCCTTTCATCGGCACTGTCGAGATGGAGAAAGATATTGATAGGATGAAAGTCATAACAGAACGTTTCTCTAAGATAGGTTCTATCCCTACATTGGAACCTCGTGATGTGGTTGCTTCTGTCAATGAGACGATGTCGTATCTTAAACGTCGTTTCTCAAATAACAAATTCGAATTTGAACTGAATATACCAAACAGAGAAATCTTCGTTCCTCTCGACTCGGCTCTCTTTAGCTGGGTGCTTGAGAATCTCACTAAAAACGCCCTCGATGCTATGGAAGACCATGGAGTGCTGACGGTGGAGATGACAGAAGATGCTGATAACGTTTATATTGATGTCAGCGATACAGGTAAGGGTATGCCGCGCACCTTGTTTAAACAGGTATTCCAGCCTGGTTATACAAGCAAGAAAAGAGGATGGGGCCTTGGACTCTCTCTGGCTAGACGTATCGTGGAAGAATATCATAAAGGAAAGATTTTCGTGAAGTCATCTGTCGTTGGACAAGGAACGACGTTCAGAGTTTCTTTGAGGAAGAGTTAGGAGTAGAGACGTGTCGATGACACCTATGAAAATAAACAATATGTCGTTGATGCGTCTGATAAAATTAAGGTTATGAAAGAGAAGAACGAGAAGATAGAGTTGTTGAATAGGTTTGTGCAGAACACAGATGTGCATATTTTTCTGACAGGAAAAGCCGGTACGGGAAAGACGACATTCCTTCGTAATCTGGCGGCTAGCACATATAAGAGGATGGTTGTGGTGGCTCCAACTGGCGTGGCTGCCATCAATGCGGGTGGCGTGACTATACATTCTTTCTTCCAGCTGCCTTTCGGCCCTATAGTGCCAGATGGTGAACAGTCGTTGTCGTTGTTGTCTAATAAGATAAGCAAGACAAAACTGAAGATTATGCGTAGCCTCGACTTGCTGGTCATTGACGAGATAAGTATGGTGCGCGCAGACCTCCTCGATGCTGCCGACGCCGTATTGCGAAAGGTTCGTCGTAGCAGCGCTGCTTTCGGCGGAGTGCAGCTGCTCATGATTGGCGACATACAACAGCTGGCTCCAGTGGCAAGGCAAAACGAGTGGGAACTGTTGCAACCTTATTATAAGTCGGTATATTTCTTCGATAGTAAAGTGTTGAGCAATAATCCTTATATTTGTGTAGAACTGAATCATATATACCGTCAAAATGACGAGGATTTTATAAGCATACTTAATCAGGTGAGAAATAATAGGCTGGATAAGAAGAGCGCAGATATGCTCAACCAGCGTTATATACCAGACTTTGATCCTGAAGATAAAGAAGGTTATATCACACTGACGACTCATAACTCACAGGCAGATGAGATAAACGAGCATAAACTCAATGCGATAGAATCTAAGTTGCTTACTTTCAACGCTGAAATAAAAGGGATATTCCCAGAGAATGCCTATCCCACCAAAGAGACTCTCGAACTGAAGGTGGGCGCACAGGTGATGTTTGTGAAGAATGACCCTTCGCCAGAGAAACAGTATTATAATGGCAAGATAGGAAAGATAATATCTTACGATGATGATAATGGTCTCGTGGTTCAATGTGATGATGATGAAATCAATGTTACTCCAGTGCAATGGCAGAATTTTGAATATACTCTTAACGAAAAAACTAACGAGATAGAAGAGAAGGAGATTGGCAGCTTCACGCAGATTCCGCTTAAGACGGCATGGGCGATAACTATACATAAGAGTCAGGGACTTACGTTTGACAAGGTGATTCTTAATGCCGAGATGGCATTCGCTCACGGACAAGTCTATGTGGCACTCAGCCGCTGCACCTCTCTCAAAGGTCTGGTGCTTAAGTCGAAGATACAGAATAATGTCTTGTTTAACGATAACACCATAAATGCTTTCGTTGACAAGATACCATCTCTCGAACCTGATAAAGAACGTCTTGCAAAAGAGGAATATAAGTTCTTGCATCACATGATTCTTGATTTGTTCTCCTTCGATAATCTGGAGACTCAGATGAACCGACTTGCGAAAGTGGTTAGAGAGAATGATAATATCTTTGATAAAGAGGCCGTGAATCAGATTGCTGAGCGACGCAGACTTTTTAGAGAGGAGATAATAGATGTGGCGACACGCTTCGCTCGTCAGATTGACTCCATATTGCTGAATCCTAATACCGACTTTAACTTCCTTCAAGAGAGAATCAAGAAGGCTTCGGCTTATTTCTTCGATAAACTCAATGAGTTGGAAAACATAGGCGACTTGATAAACGAGACTGATAATAAAGCTGTAAACCTCTCTGTGAAGACGGTCTTGGATATGATAAGAGAGATACTTTATGTCAAGACGGCTTGTGTCAATATGACGAAAGACGGCTTCGATATGGAGAAGTACCTTGAACTGAAAAACAAGAAAACTGTTGAGGCAGAGAATCTTTCTTCTTCAAAACTGAAGTCGAAGTCGATGGACAAGAAAGACCAGCCTTTGATGAATGCCTTGATGAGATGGCGTGAGGAAAAGGCAGAAGAGTTTGACAAACTGGAAAATCAGATACTTCCTAAAACGGTATTGCTGCGTATCGTTGAGCAAAAGCCAGTCTCGATAAGAGAACTCAAAGAAATCTCGAAGCTCGGCATCACGCGTATCAAGAGTTTCGGAGCTGACATTATTAATATGGTATTGAAATATCAGGGTTTCGAGCAGAAAGACTTTGACGATGATGAGTCGAAGAAAGAGATGAATTTGTCCAGCACCGTGCTGAAGACATTAGAACTCCTGGACGAAGGTCTTGATATAGATGCTATTGCTAAAGAAAGGGATTTCTCTCGTACAACGGTGGAGAATCATATTGTCGAGATTGTGAAAAGTGGACTTTATGAGGCAGAAGACTTTGCCGATAAAGGACATCTGGAAACTATAAGAGAATATTTCGAGGAAGTCGACGACACTTCATTATCAGCGGCGCGCGACGTCCTCGGTGATGAATATTCATATTTCGAATTGAAGCTAGGACTTATGATAACTCAGAACTAGGCCGTCACTAACTCCTAACAACTTTATAAACTTTCGTCTCTGTTTCAGTAACGACTTGAATCAAATATAGTCCTCTGCTGAATCCTCTCATATCGATTTCCACCTTGTTGCTCTTGGTGTTTTCTTCAAGGAGAAGATTGCCTGTGATGGAATATATTCTGACATTTCTGATGCTGTCGTCATAAATCTTGACATAATCCTTTGTTGGGTTAGGATATAATCTCGGTGTTTTGTCTTCATCAGGTTCAGGATCCTCAGGTTCTGGTTCTGGTTCAGGCTCTGTTGGCGTCACTATGAGACAAGTCTTGTCAGAATAGAGTATGTCAGTGTCATTATAAACCACTCCGATATTATAGCAGATGGTGTCTCCAATAATTTTCTCTTCAGGATCGGTATAAGTCGTTGATGTTATGTTGGAAGCGATGAGACTGTCTTCTCTGTAGATGTTATAAGACAGACTGTTTACAAAGTTCTCATCTTGTTCTATGTGTAGTCGTAATAACCATGAGTAGTTCATGTCATAATTAGAAGCGCTCTTCCATGATGCGCCAGCTTTTATCATATTGCTGTTTTCTAGTCCTACGAATTCACCGCAAGGGATAGGAGGATTAGATGTGCCTGCTGCCTTGGCCGTTAACCATAACATCTTATTTGTGTCAAAATTCACTTTCTTTGAAAGTTTGAAACTTACGAATTCGTTAGCGTTGTTTGTCTGGAACGACTCGTTGTGAATGAGGTTGTCGTTGTTTGGGCTATCGCCATTATAGATGTTGAAGTTATATGTGGTTTCTGTTGCATCGAATATTTCTATTCCAGTGATTTTTGCACCTTTATAGATTTCGAGGTCCTCTGCTGGCACCATTATGCCCCAGGTGTTGCTGCTGCTGCCTATGCTTGTCACATGTTTGCCATCATCGTAATTGATTGAGTGTGTGCTTTCGCTTGGGTCAACATTCCATTCTAATTTGACGAGGTTGTTCTCTGATGTCGCTACGATGTCGATGATGTTTCTGTTGTAATTCAAGATAGTGGCTATTGCCGGTGCGGAAGGCGATGAGGTGCAGTCGCCTCTTTTGCTTATTATGGAATAGCTGTAAGTTCCTGAATTGTTTACGGTTCTGTCTGTATATGAGTTGGAAGTGATGTTGTCGGCTATGACTTCGCCATTACGTAATACCATATAGCTGTCGCTTTCTACATGAGAATTCCATTCTAGGTCGATATATGGACCAGATACCGATGCTGTAAGGTTTTCAGGATAGATGCAAGAGTTGCTGCTTTCGCTGTCTATCGTTGTTAACAAACCTTCTGTCAACGTCTCTGATTTATATACCTCATTGTCATTGTTGCTTATGCTGAACGAACATTCTGTATCATCCCATCCTGAAGTCCAGTTTACGTATATCTCGGTGTTCACAGGAACGACGACGCTTTGTTTTTTGTTGCTGCCGGAATACATTGTTAAATAGATGTCATCCATTTCATTGTTGAAAGACAATGATATTTCTCCGCCTTGCCATCCGTTTTCGCCTGTGCAGTTCATGTCGAAGATATATTCGCAATAGTCGCCGATGATGATGTCTTGTTTGTTAGAATAGAATGACTCTTCGCCATTGCTGTTGGAAGTCACATGATATCTGTGATATCCATCGCTGATGTTTTGATATTCATCATTGTAATGATTCTCGGTCACTTCGCTAGCTATTAAGGCTCCGTCGCGATAGATGTTATAGGAGTCGGCATTTGCGACCGTATCCCATTTGAGTTCAATATGATTGTCCTTGTTGACGTTGGCGAGCAGGTTTGTAGGTATGATGTCACTGTTTGGAGGAAGATATGAGAATGTCATCTGATCGCCTTTTGCCGATATGTTGCAGATGTTTAAGTCCTCGTCTTTTTTATTAATATTTAAGAAAGGATAAGGGTCTGTTGTGCTATTGAATTTTGTTTTATTGTTGTCGGCGCTGAATGTTGCCAGATTGATGTTGCCGTTCTTTTTGTATGTTCCGGCAGGTCTGAAGATATACAACTCATCCAAGATGTCTTTTCCGTTATATTCTATGCATCCGTTGAATCTGGTGTCGAGACGATATATAAGCAATCCTCCGTTAGGCAATCCTTTTTCGAATATGTTGTTGTCGTTTCTATATTCTATAAGGTAAAACTGATCTGGGTCTGATGTAGGTATCTTATAGCAGTTTCTGCGTCCTCCTTCCCATGAGTTTGACTCGATGGTGTATGTTCCATAACCTATTTCAGGTATCTCTTCAATCCATGTTCCGTACTTGTATTTCATATAAGTAGTGGAATGTTGAGGCGGATTTGAGTTGTTGCACATCAAGTCCCAAGGTCCGGTAGGTGAGAGGTGTTCGTATTCTTGGTTGTAGTGATATAAGTCAGGGAATCCTAGAGAGTGAGCCATCTCGTGGCATAATGTCGACACTGTGAAATAGGTTGAAGTCTCCAATTGGAAATTGAATCCCATGACTCTTTTGTTATGGATGTAGACATCTTCGCCGTGCAGTTGCCACATATGAGGCCAGAGCAAGTCGCTCCAGTCGCCGACATTGCCTTTTACGACAAAGATTACGTTGTCGATGAGACCGTCTTCGTTGCGGTCGATATTGAGTGTGTCTGGTACCTCGTCGGCTATGTGTTCTATGGCTCTCTTCAGAAGCGCGAATTCGCGAGGACCGCGTTCTTCTTCCTTATAACCGTCAGGATTGGATGTCTTGTTGTAAGGTCTGTAATAATTTCTTGAGTAGATGTCTTCGTATGCAATTATCTTGTCGCCATCGGCTTTTGGATAGCAGTAAGACATCATGGCAAGCTGGTTGTAAGTTGCTTTTTTGAAATAGTTGTTCATGGATATGTCATAATATCCGTTATGGTTGAACATGGAATCTATCTTTGTTTGTGATGTCTTGAAGTCGTCGTCGCCCTTGAATTTGATGAATACGACCAGGTTGTTGTAGACGCCATGGTTAAGACCCGATAAGTCTCTTGTAGGAGTGATTTTCATTTTATCTCTTTTCTTGAGATATTCTTTTTGAGAAATCTTGATGTTAGGCACAAGACCTAATGTTTTCGGGTTTGATTTGCCAGCTATGTGTTGAGTGGCAACTATTTCTCCATCTTCATTAGTTGTTGCATATACGAAAAAACCATTTTCTGCTTGGACGATGGTATATCCGTCGATGTCGTGAAGACGGCTGTAGAATTCGTCGCCTGAAGCATAGCAGTGTAGCTTTGTTCCGTCCGGTTGCGTTAATATTCTTTCTACGTTTTTAAAAGGAGCTGCGAAAATAGTAGTTAAGCATAATAGTAATAATGTTGTAAAAAGCAGTCTTATTTTCATATTGATGTTTGTTTTGTTTATTCTTTTTCCATTCCTTCCAGTACGATAACGATTTCGCCTTTGACTTCTTTCTGGCTGAAATGAGCTATCACTTCTTCAAGGGTGCCTCTTGCGTTTTCTTCGTATATCTTGGTCAATTCTCTGGCGACGGACACACGTCTTTCGTTGCCGCATACCTCAGCAAGCTGTTGCAATGTCTTGACGAGACGGAAAGGTGATTCGTATAATATGGTGGTGTAATGGTTCTTGGCTATTTCGTTTATCTTTGTCTGTCTTCCTTTTTTATGAGGGAGGAAACCTTCGAAGATGAAATGATCTGCCGACAGTCCTGAGTTGACGAGAGCTGGGACGAAGGCTGTGGCGCCTGGGAGGCACTCGACTTCTGCGCCGAGTCTGAGACATTCTCTTACCAGAAGGAATCCAGGGTCGGAGATGCCTGGGGTGCCGGCGTCTGTCACGAGAGCCATGCGCTCGCCTGCTACTATACGCTCTGCGAGTGCTGTCACAACTTTATGTTCGTTATTGATGTGGAAAGCAGACATCGGCTTGCTGATGCTGTAATGTCTTAACAAGTTGCCGCTGGTGCGGGTGTCTTCTGCTAATATCACATCAACCTCTTCACGTAAGATACGCAACGCACGCAAAGTGATGTCTTCTAAGTTTCCTATAGGTGTCGGTACTAAGTATAATTTCATTTTTTTAATTCATAATTCACAATTCACAATGCATAATCAGTAAAATTATGAATTATGCATTATGAATTATACATCGTTTATATAAATCTTCTTTCAACTAAGTCGTTTAATTTCTTATAAGCGTCAGAGGTGCAGTCCCATTGGAACTCTATCTGAAGTTCGCTCATATATGTCTTGGCTCCTAATAAAGTGGAGAAACTGTTCAATGACCTGATGGATTTGTTGTATTTCTCCATGCTTCCGCCAAACAATTCATTGAGGAATAAGAACTTGTCGTTGATGCCTATCGCTGATACCAGGTCAGATACAGGCTTGCGTTGCAGACGAGCTGCCAGACTCTTGTCCTCGCTTTGTTCCAACATATCGCCAAGCGTTGGAATATTATCTCTTACTATACGATAAGCTCTGATGCCAGAGTCTTCCTCTTTTTCTTCTTTTTTAGGTTCAATGATTTCTTCATCCGATGAGTCAACGCCTTCAGTGTCATCATCAAGGTTATCACCAATGTTGTCGTCATTATCAAAGTCTTCCTCAACTCCTAACTCCTCGTTCCTAACTCCTAACTCTTCCTCAGATTTCGTAAAATCCCAAACCATATCAGCATCATCGTTATCCTCATCGTTATCATCGTCATCATCCTCATCGTTGTACTCGTCCTCATATTCATCATCTTCTTCTACTACGTAGTCATTATCCTCATCATTCTCATCATCCTCCTCGAAGTCAATGATTTCTTCTTCGGTATCTTCATTCTCATCTTCAAATTCAATAACTTCAGAGTCATCCTCTTCCTCAATTCCTAATTCCTCATCCCTAACTCCTAATTCCACGGAACAAATAGTGTCGTATAATTTTCTTGTATTTTCCATCAATAAATCGACATCAAGTTGATTCATTGGCATCTCTTTTCTAATCAGAAAATTAACTTGATTAGACATCTTGTTTAGCAATGCTTCTATTTCAAAAATTATACGGTCTTGCTTATTATTTAGTTGTTCCATGATGATTTTTTTTTACTTTTGCTTGGCAGAACAAAAATACATTTTTTTTAGATAAGTTTTTATACATAACGATTAAAAATCAAATATTAGTATTATGAAAAGAAGTAGAAAATTATTAGCGATGATAGCAATATTGTTGATGTCATTCGCATTGCAGGCACAGGATACCATTCAGAATAATGATAACGGCAAGAAGAAAGAGAAAATCTACAATGAGAAGGGCGAACTTATCAAGAAAGGCTGGAACTTTGGTCCACTTCCTGTAGTAGGTTTCAACTCTGACCTCGGCTTCCAATATGGTGCCTGCGTCGATATCTTCAACTACGGCGACGGTTCCCGCTATCCAAAGTTCGACTATAAGATGAACCTCGAGGCTTCTGCCTATACAAAAGGTTCTCTCAACTTACGTTTCTATGGCGATTTCTATAACCTTATGCCAAATTCTCGCCTCTTCGTCGACGCTGGTTATTTCACCGACAAACGTTTTGAGTTCTACGGTTTCAACGGTTTTGCTTCACCTTATTTTAACGATATTTATGTGATGAATTACGCTACAGAGAACGGTAGAAACACCTTACAAGAAAATTTTGATCCAGCCTTCAATAGCGTATTCTATAGAATGGACCGTAAACAATTCAGATTCAATTCATGCTTGCGTAGTCCGTTTGGCTTTGGCGAGAATATCTTCTATGGCGTGGGTCTTAGCTATTTTAACTATAACATGGGAAGAATCACCATACACAACGATGAATATCTATATGACGAACAAATGACATTGTTTGAATTATATCGTCAAAGCGGTCTCATTAGAGATAACGAAGCTGACGGCGGCAATGTCACACAAATTAAACTCGCTTTCATCTACGACTCCAAAAACCACGACAGCGACCCAACTCAAGGTGCTTACTTTGAAGCAACAGTGACTGGCGCACCAGACTTCATTGACCGTGAAGGTTATAGTCACATGACTTTCAATGCTGTATGGCAACATTATATTCCTATCGTAAAGGAAGACCTCACATTCGCTTATCGTCTCGTTACTCAAAATGTTATTGCTGGTGACATTCCTTATTATGCAATGTTTAACTCAAATATGATGTTCTACAAGAAAATGGCTACCGACGCTATGGGCGGCGCAAACTCAGTACGTGGTATCAACAGAAACAGAGTCATTGGCGCTGGTTACGCTTGGTTAAACGCAGAATTTCGTTGGAAAGTGGCTAGCTTCCAATTCATCAACCAAAACTGGAATGTCGCTCTCAACCCATTCTTCGATGCAGGTATCGTGACACAAAGTTATCGCCTCGCAGAACAAGAAGCTGCTTGGAATACTATTCAAGAGAAATATTGGACATCTCCAGAAAATGCCGAAAACCTCATCTACAGCGGAACAAAAGAAGGTGTCCACACTTCTGCCGGCTGCGGTTTGAAACTCATCATGAACAGAAACTTCATCATCTCAGCTGAAGCAGCTAAGGCTCTCGACGCAAGAGACGGCGATAATTTGAAAGTTTATATCGGATTTAATTACCTCTTTTAAAGGCTAAAGACTAATGACTAAAGACTAAAGTTTTTTATTTTCTTTGGTCTTTAGTCTTTTTTTTTGAAAAACTTTTGAACAAAATTAACGTTTGATTTTTTAATATTTAAAATTACATCTATATGAAAACATTGAAAAGATTAACTCTTATGATGGTTGTGTTCTTGATGACTGCAACCATGGCATTTGCTCAAAAACCAAACATCCGTATTCTTGCAACAGGCGGCACTATCGCTGGCGCAGGCGGTTCTTCAACAGCAACAAACTACACTGCTGGTCAGATGGCTATCGCTACTTTGCTCGAAGCTGTTCCTGAATTACAAGACATCGCTAACTGCGAAGGCGAACAAGTGGTACGTATCGGCTCACAAGACATGAGCGACGAAGTATGGCTTATCTTGGCAAAGAGAATCAACGAATTATTAAAAGACCCTAATGTTGATGGCATCGTCATCACTCACGGCACCGACACTATGGAAGAGACAGCTTATTTCTTGAACCTCACTGTCAATAGCGATAAACCAGTTGTTCTCGTTGGTGCAATGCGTCCTTCAACAGCTATCAGTGCTGACGGTCCTCGTAACCTCTACAACGCTGTCGTAACAGCTTGCGCTCCTGAGTCAAAAGGCAAAGGCGTCCTCGTTGTTATGAACGACAACATCCTCGGTGCAGAAAGCGTAACAAAAATGCACACTACTGGCGTGCAGACATTCCAAGCTCCTAACGCAGGTCCTCTCGGTTATGTATTCAACAGCAAGGTTTACTACAACCAACAACCTCTTAAGAAACATACAACAGAATCTGTTTTTGATGTTACAAACTTAAATGAATTGCCAAAAGTCGGTATCGTTTACAGCCACGCTGGCGTTAACGCTGATATGGTTTCTCCTATGTTGAAGAACGATTATAAAGGTATCATCCACGCTGGCGTCGGTAATGGTAACATCCACAAAGATGTGTTCCCAGTATTGGAAAAAGCTCGTAAAAAAGGCATCCAAGTAGTTCGCTCATCACGCGTTCCAACAGGTCCTAGCACACTCGACAATGAAGTAGACGACGCTTACTATCAATTCATCGCTTCACAACAACTCAACCCACAAAAAGCTCGTATCTTATTGATGCTCGCTTTGACACAGACAGACGACTGGAAACAAATACAAGAATACTTTAATGAATATTAATTCAATTCATAATGCATAATTCATAATGCATAATTAAGAATTATACATTGTACATTGTACATTATACATTATACATTCAAAAAAACTATTATGAAAAAACTACTCACACTTTTAATCATCGCTTTATGCGTGATTGGCGTTAACGCTCAGGAAAAATCATTGTATGAAGAACTCTCTGGCGTTAAGAAAAAGACAGATAAGTTCAATCTTTACATGAATATGAACGGCAGCTTCGACGCTATGTTTAACGCTGATGGCTTCGACCAAGGCAAGTTCAATATGCGTCAGCTTCGTATAGAGTCTAAAGGTAATGTCAACGACTGGCTTTCATATCGTTGGCGTCAACGCCTCAACCGTCCTAATGACGGTGGCGACAAAATCGACAATCTTCCTACTTCAATCGACATCGCTGGTATCGGCGTTAAGTTGAGCGACAAATTCTCACTCTTCTTGGGTAAACAATGTGCTGCTTACGGCGGTTTCGAATTCGACGCTAACCCTATCGAAATCTACGAATACAGCGACATGATTGAATATATGAGCAACTTCATGACAGGTGTTAACATCGGTTATGACTTCATGCCTGGACAACAAATCAACTTCCAAATCTTGAACAGCTTGAATGGTCCTTTCGAAAGCATGTATGGAACATTCTCTCCAGAACAGTCACATTGGATCCCTGGTGGTGAAGTAATCGTTGCAACTCCTTCAAAACTTCCTTTGGTTTATACTTTAAACTGGAACGGTAATTTCAGCGACATCTATAAGACACGCTGGTCAGCTTCTATCATGAGTCAAGGTGAAGGAACAAAAGGTGCCAAAAACTTATATTACTTCGCATTAGGTAATGAATTCACATTTGGCAAGTTCAATATGTACATCGACCTTATGTATTCAAGCGACGATATCGACCGTAGCGGTATTATGACAGAAATAGTTGGTAAAGTACAAGGTCACAATGTATTTAATGCCAATTATTTGTCATTAGTTTCTAAGTTGAACTATCGTTTTGCTGACAAATGGAATGTCTTTGTTAAAGGTATGTATGAGACTGCATCTATCAAAGATTTTACAGATCCAGGAGATTATCCAGGTATAAAGAATGGCAAATACCGCACTTCATTAGGTTATCTCGGCGGCATCGAATATTATCCAATGGAAAGCAATTTGCACTTCTTCTTGACATACGTTGGACGTCATTACATATATGAAGAAATAGCAAACAAAGCTGATTATAGCACAAACCGCGTTTCTTTAGGTTTCATCTATCAGCTTCCGATGTTTTAATTAATGCATAATTATTAATGCATAATGCATAATTAGATAGAATAAAAAAAGAGGCTTAAGCCTCTTTTTTGTTTAATTATGAATTATGAATTATGAATTATGAATTATGAATTATGAATTATGAATTTTCTTCTTAGCTTCTTGTTAAAGCACCATTTGACATCTGAAAGCCATCTTCTGAGGAATTCGGTGGCATCAACGAAAAACTCGTATGATATGTAATAGATGATGCAAGTTAATGTTGCTTGTTCCCAAGGGAGATTGCAGAATGACAAGACGATGCATAATATCATCAGCAATGGATGTAATATTGTCTCGGCAGCGAAGCTTATTGTATTGCCCCAAGCCTTGTCTTTGAAACTTTTTTTCAAAATCATCGTGACAAGCCAGATTGGCAATGTGGATATGGCTGTTGCAATGTAGGCTGGAATGCCAAGTAATGCCACTAAAGTCTTCCATAACACAGTGCCACCGATGTTTTTCTTGGTGACGGAGAAGATGGAAATCTTTTTCTTCTTACGTTCTTTAGTGAATTTATTGACTTTCTCGAAAGTCTCTTTTGCCTTCTCAGGCTCTCTTTCTTTCCATTCGAGTATTTCCTTTATCGTATTTTGATTACGTTCAAGACGTTCTGCCAATGGCTCATAGAGTTTGAATCTGGATTTCATCTTTGTCATTTCCCAGATAGCGTTATAGTCTTCTTCGTTGTCTGGGATGAAGGAAATCTGTTTTGACATACGTTCTGAAAGTATCTCACGCAAGCCGTTCATGATGACAGCTTCGTTTTCATCTTTATGTTGATTTACATATTCAGTCACGTTGATAGGCTCGCCTATATTTATAAAAGCAGTGGAACGGTAACGGAAATAGTCGCCGTATTCTATGCCTGTTGGAATGAGATATATAGGTTTCTCGTGACCGAATTGCTCGTTGGCTTTAAGCGCGATGTGGAAGATGCCTTTGCTTAGTTGTTTCAAGGAGTGCTTGGTCCTGTGTGATGCTTCCGGATAAAGGAAGAGCTTCACATTGTCGTGAATGACATCGACAGCTTGGTCTATGATTTCTGCGTTGTTGTCCTTTACGCTCTTGAAGCCGTCGCGTATTCTATAGATAGGAAGGATGCGGCAGAAACGCATAAACTTGGCGATGAGAGACTTCTTGAAGATGTCACCACGAGCGATGAAGACTTTCTTTTCCCTGTTCATTCTTAATAATACCAATGCGTCCATCAGGGTGTTGGTGTGATTCGCACTGAAGATGCATGCGGCATTTTGTGGAACCTTGTCCAGACCTTTTACTTCATAACGACGGAATGACTTGTTTAAGTGATGGTCGATGAATGGTTTCAGACAAGTGTATAGAATGTTGTCGTCTTGTATCTTTGCCATAAGATTTAACTTTAAGTTTAAACCACAAATCTAAAAAAAATCATCTAATAAGGGTGGATATTTTTTATTTTTGTGTTCTAAATTTTTTATCATGCTAAAAATTAATAAGATCTTAAATTACTTGATAGTACTTTCCATATTGTTTTTAATAGGTAAAAGTATTTATGATAATCATATAGAAAAGCAAAAACTGAATCAGCCTAAATATGAATTCGTCTTGTCGTTGGATGAGGCGAGAAATGTCTTTCCTTCGGCTGACAGCGTAGCGTTGGATGCTGTTTCTTCATATCTCGTTTTTGATGATAGGGAAGTCGTGGGAAAGGTCGTCAACACTTCTCCATATAGTGACAATGTTTTCGGATATAACAGCATCACGCCTCTTACTATATATATCGATAAGGATGATAAGATTGTTGAGCTGGAGCTATGTCCTAACAGAGAGTCACGTGGTTATATTAATAATGTGATAAAAAGTGGCTACCTTGAATCGTGGGACGGACTTAGGCCGGAAGAGGCGCTGAATCATCATGTCGACGCTGTAAGTGGCAGCACTTATTCCTCTACAGCCATTGCTCAGTCGCTGCAGATTAGGATGCAGGAACTGACGTCGCAGAAAGCAAAGCTTCATTCATGGGATTGGATGTTGTTCGTCAAGCAGATGTGCGTGCTGGTTGTGACAATATTAGCATTGATATGTTTCTTCAATCCTAAAAAGACTAAGACATTACGACGCCTGACATTGCTGCTTTCTATATTGATATTAGGATTCTGGAGCAACTCGCTTCTTTCATTGGCTATGCTTTATAATTGGATTACCAATGGCGTTTCTCTGACGATGCAGTGGGTTGTTGTCATCATCGCAATAATCTCGATAATTTTGCCTTTGGTGACAAAGAAATCTTTTTATTGCCAATACTTATGTCCTTTCGGTGCAGTGCAGGAATTTGTCGGTATGATTCCGGTGAAGAAAATTACGGTGTCAGCGAAGCTGTATAAATTCTTCTCGGTTTTAAGGAAAGTGATATTGTTGACACTTATTGTGCTACTTGCTTTCGGTCTTGGCCTCGATCTTTCTATGACGGAACCTTTCAGCATCTTCAGTTATCAGTCGATAATATTTGAAGTGGCATTGCTGACAGCAGTCATCGTCATAACATCAATTTTCATCAAGAAACCTTGGTGCAATTATTTATGTCCTACGGGAACTGTTCTTGAAGTTATTAAGTCTTTGAGACGCTGAGACGTAAGATGCTGAGTTGTTAATAAAAAAACGTCAATGACATTTTTGCCATTGACGTTTTTATTTCAAACCTTATCCAAGGTCTGTGGTCCGTTGACTGTTGACCTATAAATTTGCCTTGAAATATTCTGTAATCTTAGTGATGAGGTGTGCTCTGTCTGGGCCGTATACGTTATGGTCGTGACCTGGGTATACGAAGTAATCCAATTGTTTTCCGTTGTGGATGCAGTTTTCAACGAATACCAATGAGTGTTGCCAGAGAACTACAGGGTCTGTTGTGCAGTGGATAATCATCAGTTTGCCTTCGAGTTTGTCTGTCTTGTTTTCGAGGCTTGTGAGTTCGTATCCTTCTGGGTTTTCTTCTGGAGTATCCATGTAACGTTCGCCGTACATCACTTCATAATATTTCCAGTCCATTACAGGACCGCCGGCTGTTGAAACCTTGACGTCTTCTGGATAGTTGATCTTCATGTTTGTACTCATGAATCCGCCGTAGCTCCAGCCGTCTGTTCCGATGCGGTCAGCATCTACGTAAGGAAGAGATTTGAGATAGTCGATACCGACTTTTTGGTCGCGCATCTCGGCTTGTCCGCATTGGCGGTGGATTACTTGTTCGAAAGCCTCGCCGCGGTCAGCAGAACCTCTGTTGTCCAAAGTGAAGACGATGAAACCTTCTTGTGAGAGATAATGTAAGAAGATGCCTGCGCCTGCTGTCCATGAGTCGGTGATCATCTGTGCGTGAGGACCGCCATAGACGTAGATGACTACAGGATATTTCTTGCTTTCGTCGAAGTTGTAAGGCTTGATGAGACGTGTGTAAAGAGTCTGTCCGTCTTCTGCTTCCAAAGTGCCGAGTTCTATGGTACCGATGTTATATTCTTTCAAAGGATCTGTGGCTTCGTGCAAGCGTTTCACTTGTTTGCCGTTGGCATCCATGATGTCGATGTTTCTTGCTACGTCTGTGCTTGAATATGAGTCGATGAAATATTTTCCTGAAGCGCTTGGTGTCACGCTGTGAGTTCCGTGTTCTTTGCTGATCTTTACTTTCTTGCCATTCTTAAGGTTTTGTTTGTAATAATGACGTTCCAAAGGACTTACCTCTGTTGAAGTATAATAGATGTTGCCGTTTTTGTCGAAGCCTTCGAAAGCTGTGATGACGAAATCGCCCTTGGTGATTTGCTTAGCTTCTTTTGTGATTGTGTTATGTTTCCAGACGTGGTAGAAACCATCACGTTGAGCAAGCCATAAGAATTCCTTGTTGTTGTTTGGCAAGAAATGAGCAGGACCGACAGGTTCAACATATTGCTCGTCTCTGTCTTCGAAGATAGTTTGGAGATACTCGCCATTCAATGCGTTATATTCATTGAATTGAAGATGGTTTTGTCCGCGGTTCAATACGCCGATATAAATCATTTCGTTGTTAGGGTTCCAAGTGATTGATGTGAGATATTGATCGGCTGGACCTTCTGTCTTGACGACTATTTCTTCGCCGTTTTCAGTGTTATAAACCTTCAATGTTACTTCGTGGCTTGTCATGCCTGCCATTGGATATTTGATTGGTTTTGCTTCAGCGACGCGTGTTGTGATGTCTACGAGAGGGTAGTCGCTGACCATGCTTTCGTCCATTGAATAGTAAGCGAGTTTGTTGCCGTCTGGTGACCAGAAGATACCGCCGTTGATGGCAAATTCGTTACGGTGAACAGATTGGCCGGCTATTACGTTAGCGGCATTGTCTGTAACCTGAACTTGTTTTTCACCATCAGCATAGTATAAGTTGTTGTCGATGGTGTAAGCCACTTTCAATGAAGGAGTTGTTATTGTATGGTTTTCTGCGTTTGCAGGAACTGCTGTGACTTTCTTTACGCTCTTTGCTTTTATGTCAAGAAGGTTGAGGTCTACGCAGTTGTTGTTTTTGTTGTAGCTGTAATAATAAGCCTTGCCTGCATCAAGCCATGTGAGGTTTGGAATACGAGTGACGCTGTCCATGCCGGCTGCGTTCAAGTAAGAGTTGACTTGGTCTAATGTTAACAAGACGCTTGCGCTTTTAGCGTTAACATCTTGAACCATAATGCTGTTGTTTTCGTTGAAGACATATTTGTCTGTGCCTGTCAACCAGTTGACGCTCTTGCCTACAGGATAGATGCTACGGTTTTGATATGCAGCATCCATAGGAGTGAGCATTTTCTTTTCCTGAGCAAATGATGATAATGCTAAAGAAATCAGTGTGATTACTAATAATGTTCTTTTCATGGTATTATGTTTTGATTATAAATTATGCATTATGAACAGCGTCTGCGAATTCTTTAAGTCTCTCTATGCTTTTTTCAAGGGCGTTGCCAACGACAATGATGTCGGCTCCTGCTTTGGCTGCAATCGCTGCTTTTTCTGGAGTGTTGATGCCTCCTCCTATGATGAGAGGAATTTCTATAGTGTGTTTCACCTTACAGATCATCTCTGGTGAGATAGGATTTGTCGCGCCGGAACCGGCGTCCATATATATGATTTTCAATCCTAACATCTCGCCTGCGAGAGCTGTACACATAGCGATGTCGTCTTTGTCGTGAGGTATAGGCGTGGTGTTGCTCATATATGACACCGATGTAGGCCTTCCGCCATCGATGAGCATATAGCCTGTCGGGATTATTTCGTTGCCGTAAAGCTTGAGGTAAGGAGCTGCGATGACATGACGTCCGATGAGCATTTCTGAGTTGCGTCCTGAGATGAGTGACAGTAATAAGAACCCGTCGCACCATTTGCTTATCTGTAATGAATTGCCAGGGAATATCAAAACAGGAAGGTCACAGTGTTGCTTGATTAGTTTTATGCAATGGTCTAGGCTGTCAGTAGTGAGAAGACTTCCTCCAACGAAGAAAAAGTCGACGCCAGCTTTAACAGATTTCTCCACAATGTCGATAATCTGCTCGTCGCTTGGTTTGTCAGGGTCGATGAGGACTACGAATTTCTTTTTTGAAGTATCTGATAATCTGTCGTATATATTCATGTTTGTTTAAGTTGAAATAGTTTACGAATATAAGATTTTTTTCTTTATGAAAAGTAATTATTTTTTAATTTTGCATTCAAGGTCTTAGACTCCATATCTGTTGTCACTTGTCTGTTGTCCGATGTCTTAAATTATGTCTGGAATTTATCTTCATATCCCTTTTTGCAAAAGCAAGTGTGCTTATTGTAATTTCTTTTCTCTTGTCACAGAGAAGAAGGTCAATGATTATGTTGAGGCCTTGAAAAAAGAAATAATCGACCGTAAGTCTTACCTCGGTGATGAGCTTGTCGAGACAATTTATTTCGGCGGTGGAACGCCATCGCTGCTCCCAGCCAAATGCGTGGAGGAAATTTTAGATCTTTTGCATAAGAATTATAACATCATTTCCAAGCCGGAGATAACTCTGGAGATAAATCCTGATACTATCGACAAAGAGAAAATGCTGTCCTTGAAACAGATGGGCGTCAATAGGATGAGTGTCGGCATTCAGAGCTTTCATGATGACGACCTGAGATATCTGGGCAGACGTCACGATTCTCGTCATGCGATGCGGGTCCTGGAGGATTTGAAAGATGTGGGTTTTGAGAAAATCACCCTCGATTTAATATACGGCATGCCTACTCTTACGGAGGAGAAATGGAACAAAAACCTAGACATTTTCTTCTCGACAGGAATAACACATCTCTCTGCTTATGCCTTGACTGTCGAACCAAAGACTATCTTAGGACAGAAGATTGAAAAAGGTGATTTGCATGGAGTTAGTGAAGAGGAAACAATACGCCATTATGATATTTTGGTTGATAGGACAAAGGCAAACGGTTTCGAACATTACGAGATTTCTAACTTCGCAAAAGAAGGATGCCGCTCACAACATAACAGCATTTATTGGAAGGACGTGAAATATCTCGGACTTGGTCCTTCGGCTCATTCCTACGACGGAAACTCTCGCCAGTGGAATGTCTCGAATCTGACAAAATACATACAGCTTGTCGAAGATTCTGGCGAATATTACGAAAAAGAAATACTTACCCTCGATGATAAATTCAATGAATATGTCATGACTTCATTGAGGACGTCCTGGGGTTGCGATATTGAAAAGATAGAACGAGACTACGGAAAGTCATACGCTGATCATTTCCTGAAAAATGTTAAAAGATATTTGGAAGCGGGAGAGATGTTAAAAGATATTAACACTTATAAACTCACAGATGAGGGAATGCTCTTCGCTGACGGCATAGCAGCGGAATTGTTTGTTTGACTAAGGTCGTAGAACTAAGGCAGTTGAACTATTGGAGTCTGGGCTTTAATTAATTTTCTGTTAATGTAAAACATTCTACTTTTTTTCTTAACTTTACAAACGAGAAATAATAAAAATACAAACTTTTCAAATCTTTGATAATGAGTAAATTTCGTAAAATTATAACTATATTTTTATTAGTTATAGGCTTCGTTATTGCCGCTTTTGAATTTTACAGAACCATACGTTATGCTGTTGACGCTTCTTTGAACCAGTTGTATGCTGGTTATTTGTGGGTGGCTGTAGGTTTTGTCGTTTATCTTATTTTCCATAAATTTTTCTTCAGGAAGAACATAGACATTATGCAGACTATGTCTCATGAAGGCGCTCACATGCTTGTAGGCGCTCTGTTTTTGAGAAGGAAAATCTATCAGTTCAATGCGAAGTCATCAGATGCTCTTTCATACGGTGACAACACTCTCGGATTCGTCAGCAGTTCAAGGAAAGGCAATAGAATAAGCATTATGTCAGCATTGGCTCCTTATATGCTTCCTTACTTGACATTCTTGCTGCTTTTTTTCCGTCTTATGATTAAGAACGAATGTCTCCCTATAATAGATGTCATCATCGGCTTCTCTTTGATGTTCTATATCTTGTGCTGGAAGAAAGACACACGCCGCGACCAGAGCGACATTCAGCTCTGCGGAGTTTTCCTCTCATATCTCTATATCGCGACATTCTTGCTCTTCAATATATCGTTAATCATCTATTCAGTAAGTGGTGGAGTTTCTGAACCTATGAATATCATCGAAGCTGTAAAACATTATTTTGTCCAGACTTGGAATGATATCTTGATGGTAGTTGATTTAGTTAGGAGTTAGGAGTGCTTTAGCCATTTGCCATTAACCTTCGAAAAATATAAACTCAAAATAAATAACAAAATGAAAATTAGAAACTTAGTAATGATTTTAACTTTAGGTGCAGTTACAATGAGTTGCGCTTCAAAACAAGTAACCAAAACTAACTATGCTGATCTTACAAAGCAATATGCAAAGGTTCAGTTGACTTCAGACATCACTCATTTGTCAGACAATGAGAAACAAATGTTGAACTATCTCTATGAAATCGGCAATATCATGGATGATATCTTCTGGACACAACAATTCGGCGGCGATAAAGAAGCTTTCTTGAATTCTATTGAAGATAAAGACGCTCGTCTCTTCGCAGAAATCAACTACGGTCCATGGAATCACTTCGAAAACCTTGCTCCATTCCTTCCAGAATATGGCGCAATGCCAGCAGGCGCAGGCTTCTATCCGGTAGACATGACAAAAGAGGAATTCGAAGCATGGGATAATCCTGACAAAACAAGTCTCTATACTTTAGTAAGACGCGATGAAAACGGCAAACTCCAAACAGTATGGATCCACGAAGCTTATGCGGAACAAATCAACAAAGTCGCTGACTTGTTGAACAAAGCTGCTGACCTCGCTGGCGATGAAGAATTTGCTAACTACTTACGCCTCAGAGCTAAGGCTGTCTTGACAGACGATTATTTCGAAAGCGATATGGCTTGGATGGACGTCCGTAACAATAACGTTGACTTCGTTGTTGGTCCTATCGAAAATTATGTTGACGCTCTCTATGGTTACAAGGCAGCTCACGAAGCATTCATCTTGATCAAAGACCAAGCATGGAGCAAACAACTCGCTCATTACGCAGAACTTCTTCCATTGTTACAAACACAACTTCCAGTAGCAGAAGAATATAAAGCAGAAAAACCAGGCGCTGACGCTGACCTCGCAGTTTATGACGCTGTATTCTATGGCGGCGACTGTAACATGGCAGGCAAGACTATCGCTATCAACTTGCCTAACGATGAACAAGTTCAACTTCAAAAAGGAACTCGTAAGTTACAACTTAAAAACGCTATGAAAGCTAAGTTTGACCATATCTTGGCTCCTATCTCAGACGTCCTCATGACTCCAGAGTCACGCGAAAACGTCAAATTCGAAGCTTTCTTCGCTAACGTCATGTTCCACGAAGTGGCTCACGGTATGGGTATCAAAAACACTCTCGATGGTCAAGGTACAGTACGTCACGCTCTTAAAGAACAATATTCAGCTATTGAAGAAGCTAAGGCTGACATCTTAGGTCTTTACTTAGTTACAAAACTTTCAGAAATGGGTGAATACACAAATTCAACATTGGTAGAAAACTACACCACTTTCATGGCAGGTATCTTCCGTTCAGTTCGTTTCGGTGCTTCAAGCGCACACGGTAAGGCAAATATGTTAACATTCAACTTCCTTGAAAAAGAAGGTGCTTTCACACGTAACGAAGAGGGTATGTATGCTATCAACTTCGAAAATATGAAAGTCGCAGTCGCTAAACTCGGTGGCGAAATCCTCAAGGCTCAAGGTGACGGTAACTACGAATT
>JAZKYG010000147.1:0-11472 GCA_045612025.1 Bacteroidales bacterium | reverse complement strand
TTTGCTTCCAGCTATCGCTAGAAGACAATACAAACAATTGCTCGAAAAACAAGCTGTTATGGAACAAGACAGCAACGAGAGCGGTTTCAACAAATATTTCGAAGGAACAGACAAGAAATTAGGTATCATCGCTTGCGGTTTAGCTTACAACTATTTGAAAGAAAACTACAACAACGAAACTATTCCTTATCCAGTTCTTAAGATAAGCCAATATCCACTTCCAATCGCTATGATCCAAAAGATCTATGACGAATGCGACGAAATCTTAGTCATGGAAGAAGGTTATCCAATCGTTGAAGAATTATTAAAAGGTCTCTTGGCAACAGGCAAGCCAATCCACGGCCGCTTAGACGGCACATTGCCACGCGACGGAGAACTCAATCCTAACATCGCTGCTAAAGCTGTTGGCAGACCATTCGAAACAGGCGCTCCTATTCCAGAATTAGTACAGGCTCGTCCTCCAAAATTGTGCGACGGATGTCCTCACTGGGATTCTTTCAGAGCTCTCAACGAAGCCATGTCAGGATATGAAAAAGGCAGAGTATTCGGCGACATCGGATGCTACACTCTCAGCGCTACTCCTCCACTCAACTCTATCAACAGTACAGTCGACATGGGTGCAAGTATCACAATGGCTATCGGAGCAGCAGACGCAGGTCTCTATCCAGCAGTAGCTTGTATCGGTGACTCTACATTCACACACTCAGGTATGACAGGTTTGCTCGACGCTGTCAACAACAACAGCAACGTCGTAGTCATGATCCTCGACAACTCAACAACAGGTATGACTGGCGGTCAGAAATCTTCAGCAGAAGGTCGCCTCGAAAGCATCTGTAAAGGCTTAGGCGTTGACCCAGATCACGTAAGAGTTATCAAACCTCTTCCAAACCAACACGAAATCAATGTTCAAGTCATTAAAGAAGAGTTGGCATACGAAGGCGTATCTGTCATCATCCCACGTCGTGAATGTATCCAGACATTAAGTAGAAAGATGCGTGCAAAAAAAGCATAATTAACATTAAATAAAAGACTATCATGAAAAAAGATATTATATTAGCTGGTGTCGGCGGTCAAGGTATCCTTAGTATCGCTTCTTGTATAGGCATCGCTCCTGTAGAAAAAAACATGTATCTCAAACAAGCTGAGGTTCACGGCATGAGCCAAAGAGGCGGCGACGTACAGTCACACCTCCGTCTTTCAGACAACGAGATAGCATCTGACTTGATCCCAGAAGGCAAGGCTGACCTCATCATCTCTGTTGAACCAATGGAAGCTCTCCGTTACTTGCCAATGCTCGCTAAAGACGGCGTCATCATCACAGCAAGCGAACCTTTCATCAACATCAACAACTACCCAGAAGTTGAAGAAGTTTACGCAGAATTGAAGAAACACAACGCTATCATCATCGACGCTGACAACATCGCTAAAGAATGCGGTAACGTACGCGCAGCTAACATGGTTATCTTCGGCGCTGCTGTTCCATTCCTCGGATTCGAAATGGAAACAATAGAAAACAGTATCCGCGAACAATTCGGCAGAAAAGGCGAAGAAGTTGTCAACCTCAACCTCAAAGCCGTTGAAGCAGGTTACAAACAAGCATTAAATAAATAATGTGAAATTCTTATCAAGACAAGAGAGGGAGTTTTCTCTCTCTTGTTTTTTAATCAGGAGTTAGGAATTGAGGGCATGATGGTTCTTGGTTCTTAGTTTAAAGTTCAAAGTCAAAAAAATATGAAATTCCACGATATCATTGATTTCTTAAAAAAGAATATTAAAGACAACCTACGTACATATTCATGTGCTTTGGGCGGAATATTCCTCTTTATCGTCATCGCTTTGGTATTATCAGGCGACAAAGGCATAAACGACAATGAAGAAATCAAGGAAGTCAAAGAACCGGAATTTCTCTATGGCATCTGCATCGATGACTACGATGTGGTCGTCGACACCATCAGAAAGAACCAGTTTCTTTCTAACATCATGCTCAAGCATGACATCGACTACAACACTATCACTCATATAGAGAAGAAACACAGAAGCGTCTTCGACATCAGAAAGATAAAACCAGGACAGAAACACACCTTTTTAATAAGCCGCGACAGCATCGTGCGACCTGTCTTCTGGATATATGAGATAAACAAAATAGACTACGCAGTATTCAGCCTCACCGACTCGCTCAATGCGTGGATCGGACATAAGGAAGTGACAACCAAAATCGAAACCATCGAAGGCACCATAGAGTCTTCATTATGGAACGCCGTAGCTGCAACCGGCGGCGACCAAAACATAACCATGGAATTATCAGACATCTACCAATGGACCGTCGACTTCTTCGGCATACAGCCAGGCGACGCCTTCAAAGTGGTATATGAAAACAAATATATAAACGACGAATGTATCGGCATGGGCAAGATTCTCGCCTCTTATCTCAACAACGCTGGTTCAGAACATTACGCCTATTATTTCGTACAGAACGGCAAAGGCGAATACTTCGACGAGAACGGCGACAACCTCCGCAAGGCATTCTTGAAAGCGCCATTGAACTATCGTCGTATCAGTTCTACATTCACCAACGCCAGAAAGCATCCCGTCACCAAAGTGGTACGCCCTCATCATGGCGTCGACTATGCAGCGGCAACAGGCACACCTGTTGTGACAATAGCTGACGGTACAGTAATAGAAAAAGGCTGGGATAAAAAAGGCGGCGGCAACTACATAAAAATTAAACATAATAGTACATACACAACTACTTACATGCACCTCAACGGCTTTGCAAAAGGCATACAAAAAGGAAGTAAAGTCAAACAAGGACAACTCATAGGTTATGTCGGAAGCACTGGCATGTCAACAGGTCCTCACCTCGACTTCAGACTCTGCAAGAACGGCAAATACATCAACCCATTGACATTCGAGTCACCATCAGCAGACCCAATCAGCGAAGAAAACAAAGTAGCGTTTGAGGAGGCGATGAAGGGATTTGAGATTTGATTAGAAGTTCAAAACCTCAGAATCTCAAAATTTTCTGAGTTTCTGAGGTTTTAAATTTTTGAACTTTTAAATTTCTGAGGTTCTGAGATTCTGAAGTTTTATTCAATCATCTTCTTAATCGCCACCAAGCTCTTTCCTTCTTGCAATGCAGCTTTTACTTTAGAGAAACCTTTGATGACATAGAACTTGCCGTCTCTCTTTTCGATTTCAATGTCATCTGAAGCATCGTTTTCTGCTTCATTTTCAATGATAAGGTTCTTTGGTGAAAGCCATATCTTATTATATTCCTTGCCTTGTTCAAAGGCTCTGAAGCTGCCTAATACCAACTCATTGACTTCTTCTTTAGCAGCGTGACTTGTATCGATGATGAAATCGTAATTGCTGTAGTTGTTGATATCTACATTATAGAATGTCTTGTATCTCAACACCTCGCTTTGTCTTCTCTCGATGATTTCCTTCTTGGCAGTCGCCATATCGGAATATGATTCACTGACACGGCCTTTGTCGTTAAAGATACGTTCTGTCGCTGTATCGACATCGACATACATATAAATCTTGAATGACTTAGGAACGAAATACCAAGCGAGACGTGAGTCGAAGATGATGTTTTCTTCCTTCTCGCCCATCTCCTTGATGGTGTCATCAACCATATTGTCGTACTTTGGATTGCTTTCAATAAACTGGTTAAATTCCTTAGCAGTCATTCCGTGTTGCTCAGCCAATCTTCTGAAAATCAACCCAGCAGATTCTATTCTGTAATCAATATTGTTTATCAAATGATTGGCAACAGTACTCTTACCGCTACCGAGATCGCCAGCTATTGTAATATTTATCATCTTTATTATTGTTTTAATTATTATCCTTCAACTTTACTTATATCAGTAATCTCTTCCATAATCTTCTTATTGATAGTCTTGTTGATAGTAACAAACACCTTCAGCGGCGCCATCACAAGTACCATCATAAGTTCAATGAAATAAATCGCCCATATATGATTTTCAGCTGTAATAAATTGATATATAAGCAATATAACAGTAAAAATCATAAACAAGAACTTACCATAACGTCGTCTTCTGAACAAGAGCACCAGACTCACGACCAACATCCCGACTATAGCCCATAATATTGCAGATGACAACATCGTCTGCAACAATGTCTCGCCAGAATAAGCAGGGTCATAGACGTTTCTGTAATAAATGCCGAAAACCGTAAGAAGAATAAAATATAGCAGATAATACGTAAAGGCAAACGTACCAACGAGTTTCATACCCAAGGTAAGTTTCCTACGCTTAAGGAAAATATCCGTTATATCTTGTTTCTTCTTCCGCATTATTGCATTGAATTTTTATAATGTGAGTAATACATGAAGACAAATAGTGCTGTCCAGAATATCGGTTCAAAAGGGAATCCACCACCTACTTTGCTAGTCACGAAAACAGATGTCGCTATTAGCATCAAGAACTGAGCGATAGCATATACGTGGAATCCTTTTTTCTGTAACCTCCACATCATCAATACTCCGATGAATGAGGCCACATATAAAAGCATCTCAAAGAAATAATATCCTCTTCCTATTGAGAATGCCAACGATGACGCTTGCTCCATCATTTCCCAATTGTCGCCCATCTGCTCTGCCATTCCCTCAAACATGCCCTCGCCATTCTTAATCTGGCCTAACATATTCTGGAAAAAATCGTAGAATACAAAAGAATTGAAATTAGAAATGATATTATAAACAGCATTGATAAACGACAAGATACATAAGACCGTCAACATCTCCGGTCTCTTAGCAGGTTCCTGCTGTTCTTCTAAATTGTAATCTTCTTGATATTCCATGTTATTAAATGTCTATAGACTAATGACTAAAGGCAAGAGTCTTTGTTTTAAGTCAAAGTTAGGAATTGAAAGAAAAGCTCCCAATTCCTAACTCCTAACTCCTAATTATATTTCAACGTCGTATTGTTGCAAGAAGTTCACTGACTTAGCTATTTCTGTGTACATAACTTTGTCAGTCTTAACGAATTCAACGTGTTTGCGGTATTCTGCAACGAATGCTTCGATAGCTTCTGATGACTTAAGTGGTCTTCTGAAGTCTAAAGCCTGTGCTGCGTTGAACAACTCGATAGCAAGCACTCTTTCAAGGTTGTCAGCTACGCGCAATGCTTTTGTTGCAGCGTTAGCACCCATACTTACGTGGTCTTCTTGTCCTTGTGATGATTCGATGCTGTCGACTGATGCTGGAGCACATAATTGTTTGCTTTGGCTTACGATTGAAGCTGCTGCGTATTGAGGAATCATGAAACCTGAGTTGAGACCTGGTTCTGCAACCAAGAATGAAGGAAGTTCACGTTTGCCGCCGATGAGTTGGTAAACTCTTCTTTCACTGATGTTACCGAGTTCTGCCATTGCTATTGCCAAGAAATCTAATGTGATAGCGAGAGGCTGACCGTGGAAGTTACCAGCTGAGATGACTAAATCTTCATCTGGGAATATTGTTGGGTTGTCAGTAACAGCATTGATTTCATTCATGAATACTGAAGCGACATATTTGATAGCGTCTTTTGATGCGCCGTGTACTTGTGGGATGCAACGGAATGAATAAGGGTCTTGTACGTGTTTCTTTTCGCGCGCAATCAATTCACTGCCTTTTAATAAGTTACGGAATCTTTCAGCTGTCTTGATTTGTCCTTCATGATGACGGATTTGGTGTACTTGATCGAAGAATGGTTCGATACGGCCGTCGAAAGCGTCTAATGAAACAGCACCGATGAGGTCAGCGAGATATGAAAGACGGAAAGCCTTGAGCAATACGTAAGTACCATATGAGCTCATGAACTGTGTACCGTTGAGAAGTGCCAAACCTTCTTTTGATTGAAGTGTGATAGGTTCCCAACCGAATTCTTTCATGACTACTTCAGCAGGAACGACTTCACCTTTGTAATATACTTCACCTAAACCGAGTAAAGGTAACATCAAGTTTGCCAATGGAGCCAAGTCACCTGATGCGCCGAGTGAACCTTGGTTATAAACTACTGGAAGTACGTCATTGTTGAAGAAGTCGATGAGACGTTGAACTGTAATAACCTGAACGCCTGAGTTACCGTATGACAAGCTTTGAACCTTTAATAAAATCATGATGCGGATGATTTCTTTTGGCACGAATTCGCCTGTACCGCAAGCGTGTGACATCACGAGGTTCTTTTGAAGTGTGCTGAGGTCTTCTTTAGAGATGCTGTGGTTGCACAATGAACCGAAACCTGTTGTGATACCGTAGATTGGAGTTGTCTGTGTCTCCATCTTCTTGTCTAAGTAGTCGCGGCATTTTTGAATGCGAGCCTTAGCGTCTTCTGACAAAGCAAGTTTATAACCTTTTGTAATGATTTCATTAACTCTTTCAAATGTTAATGTTTCTGCTGAAATATAATGTGTATTCATATGTGATATTATTATTTGATTATTTCAATTAATTTTTCTGCTTCAATTTTTTCCTGACGTCCTTCTTTCATGAATTTGACAGTGAAACATTTGTTGTTCATTTCGTCTTCGCCTGCCATAACGACAACAGGGATACCGCGTTGGTCGGCGTATTTCATTTGTTTCTGAAGTTTTGCTGAGTCAGGATATATTTCTGCGTTGACGCCGTTTCTTCTAAGTTGTTGGAGATATGGCAAGCAGTAACGTTCTTCTTTAGGACCGAAGTTAAGGAATATGACTTCTGTGATGTCACCGTTCTTTTCTGGGAAGAGGTTAAGCTCTGTGAGAACGTCATAGATACGGTCAGCGCCGAAGCTGATGCCGACGCCAGAGACGCCTTGCAATCCGAAGATACCAGTGAGGTTGTCGTAGCGGCCGCCGCCTGAGATGCTGCCCATCGCCACGTCTTTAGCCTTCACTTCAAAGATAGCTCCTGTGTAATAGTTCAATCCACGAGCAAGAGTGAGGTCGAGTTCATATTCGATGCCTACATTCATATCGTCGATGTAGTCGAACAATGTCTCAAGTTCTTCAATACCTTTCTCTCCTACTTCGATGCCGCTCATCAATGACTTAAGCTGAGCGAATTTCTCGCGTGCGTCGCCTTTCATGAAGAGTATTGGCTGTAACTTTTCTATCGCTGTAGCGTCGAGACCTTTTTGTGCGAGCTCTGCGTTTACAGCATCGATGCCTATCTTATCGAGCTTGTCGATAGCGACAGTGATGTCGACGAGAGCGTCTGGCTTTCCGATATATTCTGCGATGCCAGCAAGGACTTTTCTATTGTTTATCTTCAACACGACATTAATCTTCAATGCGTTGAAGACTTCATCAACAATCTGTACGAGTTCTGCCTCGTTGAGTATTGAGTTGCTTCCAACGATGTCGACGTCGCATTGATAGAATTCACGGTAACGACCTTTCTGAGGACGGTCGGCGCGCCATACTGGCTGAATCTGATAACGGCGGAACGGGAATGCTATCTGGTCGCGGTATTGAACCACGAAACGAGCGAAAGGCACCGTGAGGTCATAACGGAGACCTTTTTCGCAAATCTTACCAGCTATTTTCTCTGACAGAAGAGCTTCGCCATTCTGTTCCACGCCCGACATGAAATCGCCTGAGTTGAGTATACGGAATAAAAGTTTGTCGCCTTCTTCTCCATACTTGCCGAGGAGAGTTGAGAGGTTCTCCATAGATGGAGTCTCAATAGGTTGAAAACCAAAACGTTTAAAAACGCCTTTTATAGTATCGAAAATATAATTACGACGGACCATGACTTCAGGCAAGAAGTCACGAGTTCCTTTCGGTATTGAAGGTTTCTGAGCCATTTGTTAATTTTTATTAAAACGTACAAATATACAAAAATTAGGAGTCAGGAATTAGGAGTTAGGAGTTTTTTTTAAAACTGCGTTAGGGATTGAAGCGGCATCCTTTTGGAGCGCAGCGGAAAAAGATATATCGGAAAGCCCGACGTCTTTGCCGGAACGCCCCAAAAAGAAGACACCAAGTCACCGAGACTACAAGACTATAAGAAAATTGAAAGTCAATAGTCAGAGTTCAAAGTTCTGAGTTCTGAGTTCAGAGTTTCTTAGCAATAACGACAATCTTCTTCTCTCCTTTCATCGTGGTACCGAAGATATATAAATCGTTGCCGTCTTGCAGACCCAGATTCTTCTTTAATTCTTCAGCTGATAATGGAAAGTTACGAACAGCAACACTTGCTTTGAGCCTTGAGCCTTGAGCCTTGAGCTTTGAACTTTCTTCTAAAGTCTGTTGTCCGTTGTCTGTTGTCTGTTGACATCTCGAAGAGATTTCTTTTTTAGTTTTCTTATCAAAAGGGAAAGTCTCTATAACCTCAAAGACTCTTCCTGGAAAATCGGGAACCAAATTATCAGATGTATATAAATGACTGTTTCTATGCAGTTTATCCAAATTATATTTTTGTGATAAAAGTTTGAAACATCCTGCTTTCATACAAGCGACGCCTGGTTCGTAAAGGTATTTTCCTACAGTATCAGCCAAAGTCCATTCCGCATCTTGCTCCTCATCTTCGTCAAAAGTGAAGTTCCAGCTTTCGCGCAAATCTGTTGCTATGAGCCGTGAGCCGTGAGCCATAGGCGAAGTCTGTTGTCCGTTGTCTGTCGCCTGTTGACCAAGAACCAAAACAAGTTCCTTGCATTCATTTCTTACGGCGACGACATGGATTTCCTTAATGTTTTTTAACTCTTTCTTGACAATATCAATATCGAGCATAGGAGAAAGTTTCACCATCACAGTCTTCGCCTTTTCAAATAGAACATCTTGCAGTTCAGCCACATCAGGCGAGCAGTCGTGAAGCGAGACCATCTTGCGTCCATATTCATCACGACGTGCAGGGTCGAGATAGATACAATCCACCTCATCACATATTGTCAGGAAATGCTCAGCATTATCGTTAACGACTTCAATGTTTTTATTCAAAATCTTGAAATTATGCTTTGCTATCTCGCATAATTCTTCCTGCATCTCCACATAATACGACTTATCAAAATTATCGGAAAGAAAAGCCGTGTCGACGCCCATGCCGCCAGTGAGGTCAATCAGCGTCTTGCCTTTTAGCAAAGACGCTTTATACTTAGCGGCAAGTTCAGAAGAACATTGTTCCAATGACAGTTTCTTAGGAAATATGAGCTCGTCGTTCTCAGCCCACGAAGGGAGTTTCTTGCTCAAGACCTGACGCGCCTGTATCTGTCTGATGACAAACTGCTTGTCAATATCTTCAGGAAACTTCGACAGTGCCAGTTTGTTGACATCATCTTTCAGATGCTTACTTATAAAATCCTTGACCTTGTCATTAATGCATAATTCATGATTCATAATGCATAATTATTTTAACTCCTAATTAAACAGACGATTCAATGTGTGTTTATTTTCATAGGAATCATTGAAACGTCTCTACATCCATTCCTAACTCCTAATTCCCAACTTATTCTTCCACATTTTAAACCATACGGCTGCCATTATCGTAAAGAACGCACCTAATGCATAAGACAAAGACTGTGGCAAGCTGAATCCTTCCGGTGCGATGCAGATATATGTCGTGACCACGCAGGTCATGAAGAGCGCTGGCAATAAGGTAACGAAATAGTTTTTCTTTTCGAGGACGAGATACACAGTTATAGCCCAGAGTGTAAATACAGAAAGCGTCTGGTTACACCATGAGAAATAACGCCATATTATAGTGAATCCGTTAGCATTTAAGATACTGAAGACGAGCAGACCTAATGAAGCCACGAACAAAGGAGCGCAGAGCAATAATCGTTTGGATATGCTCTTCTGTTCCATGTGAAGCATGTCGGCGAGTATGAGTCGTGCCGAGCGCATGGCAGTGTCACCTGATGTTATAGGAGCAGCGATGACGCCGAGTACTGCGAGTATTCCGCCCAAAGCGCCGAGCCAGTCCTTACAGATGAAGTCAACGACTTGTGCTGCGGTGAAGTCTGTTCCGTGTTCTTGGAAGAATGCGGTAGCGGCTGCTGCCCATATCAAAGCCACGATGCCTTCTACCACCATCGCGCCGTAAAACACAGGCTTGCCGTGTCTTTCGTTCTTGAGACAACGTGCCATGAGAGGCGACTGTGTAGCATGGAATCCGCTGATAGCTCCACAGGCAATGGAGATGAACATCATAGGGAATATCGGTCCTGCTTCATATTTGGTACCTAAGCCGTTCCACATCTCTGGAAGTGCAGGCTGTTTGATGAAAAGCACGACGAGGATTCCTATAGCCATGAACATCAAGGCTCCGCCGAAGAGAGGATATACATTTCCAATGACCTTATCTATTGGCAAGACAGTAGCGATGAGATAATAAGTGAATATCACCACGACCCAGAAATACACGTTGAGATTTGTAGGCGTCATTCCCGCAATGAGCTGTGCTGGTTGCAACACGAATACTGCCACGACGAGCACCATCAACAATACGGTAAATACTATCATCACCTTTTCTGTTCTCTTTCCGAGATATTTTCCTACGATCTGAGGTAGACTCGCACCATCGTTACGCAGCGACACCATACCAGAGAGATAGTCATGGACGGCGCCCGCGAATATCGTTCCGAAAACAATCCATAGATATGATGATGTTCCGAACTTCGCGCCCATGATAGCGCCGAAGATAGGACCGAGTCCCGCGATGTTAAGGAACTGTATCATGAATATCTTCCATGTAGGCATCTCTATATAATCGACACCGTCGTTTTTTGTCACTGCCGGTGTGGCGCGTTTCTCATCAACGCCGAACATACGGCTGATATATCTTCCGTAGATGAAATATCCTAAAACCAGGATGACTAATGCTATTGAAAATGTTATCATATTAGTTTAAAGATTAAGGTTTAAGGTTTAAAGTTATTAGATTATACATAAAAAGTTAAGGTTTAAGAAAAAAAATCATTACGACTTAACCTTAAACCTTAATCTTTCTACCTTAAACAAAATTAACTTTGTTGTCCGAATTCCATCAGATATGCTTTGATGAACTCATCTATCTTGCCGTCCATCACGCCTTGAACGTTGCTTGACTGGAAGTTTGTTCTGTGGTCTTTCACGCGGCGGTCATCGAAGACGTAGCTTCTGATCTGTGAACCCCACTCGATTTTCTTCTTGCCAGCCTCGATCTTGTTTTTCTCTTCCATACGATGTTGAAGTTCTTTATCATAGAGTTGAGATTTCAAGAGACGCATAGCGTTTTCTCTGTTCTTAGGCTGGTCGCGGCTCTCTGTATTTTCGATGAGGATTTCTTCTTCTTCGCCTGTGTAAGGGTCTTTATATTGGTAACGGAGACGCACGCCAGACTCAACTTTGTTAACGTTTTGTCCACCCGCTCCACCGCTACGGAATGTATCCCAAGAGATCTTTGAAGGATCGATGACGACTTCGATAGAATCGTCGACGAGAGGTGTCACGAATACAGAGCTGAATGAAGTCATACGCTTGCCTTGTGCGTTATAAGGAGAAACGCGG
>JAZKYG010000146.1:0-28828 GCA_045612025.1 Bacteroidales bacterium | reverse complement strand
TGTTTATTTGGAACGATGGTTATGAAAGCCATATTAACCTTACTTTAACAGCAAGAGGTAACTTCCACTATCAATTCATTGATAACTTGGATACTTATGCAGGTCTTCAAATTGGTCTCCACACAGCAGGTCTTGGCTTCGGCTTCGATTTAGGTGCTCGTTACTACTTCAACGATAAATTCGCTGCAAATCTCGAATTTGGTGGTTGTGGTTTCACAGGTGTTTCAGCTGGTATCTCAATGAAACTCTAAGAATTTAAAAAACAATCCAAATAAAAAAATACCGATTTCATAACGAAGTCGGTATTTTTTTTATGACTATATATCCAAATTATAAATCATAAATAAAAAGACGCCACATTTGAAGTGACGTCTCTACTTTTATTCTACAAATCTTATTTTTTCCTTAACTCTTGGTTTAACTTGAGGTGTCTCATCAGGATAACCAAAACCTACTGCCATTAAAAATTCGTAACCTTCTGAGAAATCCAATTTTTCAAGATAAGGCTTGGCTTCTTCTGATTTCAAAAAACCTACAGGAGCCATTTGTATGCAACTTCCTATTCCGTAAGCCCAAGCTGCGTTAACCATATTGCCTGCCAAAAGTCCGCAATCCACCTGTGAACACATTCCTGGTTCCATTGCAATGAATACTACAGTCGGAGCATTGCGAAACATATTTCTGAATTTAGGATCTTTCTTTGGATATCTTGGATTATCTTCATCCATACCAGCAAGATAAACATCCGTCATTCCATTAAGAATTTCAGGATTATCGACAATTCTGATTTCCCAAGGCTGTTTGTTCATACCGTTTGGAGCATGTATGCCACATTCCAAAATAACATCCATTATCTCACGTGGAACGACATCATCCTTATAAGCACGAATGCTTCGACGAGTCATCAGATTGTCAACTACAACCTGTTCTTTTTTATCAAGATTACATTCATCAGCATTTTTCTTCGGCTCTGCACAACTCATAATGAAAACTGATAAAGCCGATAAGCAAAATAACTTCAAACCTTTATTCATGACTTATTTCTTGTATTCTAATTCATATAAATCATGTAATTCTTGGTGAGTCATTTTCATGATTTCTTTATAATCCATCTGTTTTGTCAATAATAACCATTCAAAAAATTCATCCAAAAATGATTCAATACCCGCTGCATGAGCTTTGTGATAATACAAACTTAATTTTTTTTCAGCTTTAATATCATCGTATCCTTCTTGTTGTTGTTTAAGTAATTCAATTAAGTTTTCCATAGCGCATATTTTTTAAGGGTTAATAATTATGTTTAATAGATAATAGAGGACAAATATAAGAATTTAGATTGTTTTTGTCAATACCTTATTAATATTTTATCATTATTTAGTTTTTAACCTTCAAAATTAAACACTAAACATGATGATAAGGTTCACCTTTTATAATAGTAAAAGCACGATAAAGCTGTTCAACAAATATCAATCTTATCATCTGATGAGAGAAGGTCATTTCTGAAAGACTTATCTTGAATTTACATTTATCATAAACTTCTTTTGAAAAACCGTAAGGACCACCAACAACGAATACTATTCTTTTACTGCCAGCATTCATCTGTTTCTCAATCCATTGTGAAAACAGTACAGAAGTGAAAGTCTTTCCCTTTTCATCTAATAAAATCAAATCATCGCCTGGATTAAGCTGAGATAAAATCAAATCGCCTTCTGCCTTTTTCTGCTGCTCTTCTGTTAAAGTCTTCCTGTTCTTTATATCAGGAATAACCTTCATCTCAAAAGGAATATAATGCTCTAACCTTTTGATATATTTACCGATACCTGTATCTAAATAGCTTTCATCGGTCTTGCCTATAACTAAAAATAAAATTTTCATACCTTTTTAAGACTATGGACAACAGACTACAGTCAACAGCATTGTCCTTCGATTATTAATTTGGAAAACAAAGGTAAGAAAGAATTTACAATTGAAACTCATAAATTCATAAACTCAAAATTTTTTAAGATTTTGAAGTTTTGTAATTCTGAATTTTTATAACAAATATTTTATAATTTTGAAAAAAAATAGGATAAAGGTTAATATAATGGAAATCAATGTTTTTCTTAATACAATAAAGCAAGATTTTATTGAAAGCTGCAATTTGTATCACAGCAATCAAATTGGAAACAGTATAACTATATATAAAGAAGGGGAAGAATTTCCTGAATTAGACGAGTTTCAACTTGCTATTATTGGTGTTGAGGAAGAACGTAATTCCTTCGATAACAAAGGATGTAAAGATGCTCCAAATGCAATAAGGAAATCATTATATCAGCTTTTCAATCATTGGAGTGATTTAAAAATCATCGACTTAGGAAATATAAAAACCGGTTTTGAAATAGAAGACACTTATTTCGCTCTCAATAAGGTTTTTTCAACATTGATGAGATATCGTATCGTGCCTATTATATTAGGTGGAAGCCAAGATCTCACTTATCCTATTTACCAGGTTTATGAAAATACAGGCAAGTTAGTGAATATCACTTCTATAGATTCTCGTTTTGATATAGGTCAAGATAATGATGAATTGAATTCAAATTCTTATCTAAGCTATATCATTTTACATCAGCCTAATTTCCTATTCAATTATACAAATATTGGTTATCAAAGTTATTATGTTGATAATCAAAGTGTAGAACTTATGAAAAATCTTCTTTTCGATGTTCATAGAATTGGAAATATAAAGGCTAATGTTGAAGTGACAGAACCTTTATTACGTAATGCTGATATTATCACAATCGACACTTCTGCATTTTGTGCTGCCGATGCTCCTGGCGTAAAATATAATTCTCCAAACGGTTTCTCTTCAGAAGACGGCTGCAAGATGACACGTTACGCTGGCTTAAATCCAAAACTGACTTCTATAGGTTTCTTTGAATATAATCCTGCATACGATATTAACAACATAACTGCCAATACATTATCTCAAATGATTTGGTATTTTATAGAAGGATTCAGCTTGTGCATTAACGATTTTCCAACATATAACAGCAAAGATTTCAAGCGTTACATTGTTAAATTAGATGATTTCAACGAAGAAATTATCTTCCTTTGTCATAAGGTCAGCGGAAAATGGTGGATGGACTTGTCGTTCAAAAGCAAAGACAGAGAAAAATACGAACGTCATCATTACATTCCATGTTCCAGAGAAGATTACGATCTTACAATGGAAAACGAATTGCCAGATAAATGGTGGCAATTTTATCAGAAATTGATGTAATTTTTGGCAAATTATATAAAATTCAAAACTTCAGAATCTCAAAAGTTTTTTAAATCTATTATTTTTTGAAATTTTAAGTTTTTTAGATTTTGAATTTTTAAATTAAAGCTTTCTATCTGGGTTATTATTAATAAAGGTAAGCCAGCTAGAATTTGATGATTTTTTAGCTTTAGGAATTTTGACGGTCTTTGTCTCATCAGTATCACTGACGATATTGAGTGATCGTTGGAAATAATGACATACTGCCGCTGCTGTGGCATCAGTCGCGTCCAAGAAATCAGGCAGATGGTCAAACTTAATGATTTTCTGTAACATAATAGCTACTTGTTCTTTAGACGCTGCTCCATTACCTGTTATCGACTGTTTTATCTTACGAGGAGAATACTCAAAAATAGGAATGTCTCTATACAAAGCAGCTGCCATAGCAACGCCTTGAGCACGACCAAGTTTCAACATCGACTGGACATTCTTTCCATAAAAAGGTGCTTCAATGGCTAATTCATCTGGATGATATTCATCTATTATCTCAAGAACTCTTTCAAAAATTTTCTTTAACTTTAAAGCTTGATTATCATATTGTTTCAACTTTAAAACACCCATTCTTAATAACGAGAGATGTTTGTCTTTCTGCAAAATCAAACTGTAACCCATTATCAAAGTTCCAGGGTCGATGCCTAATATTATCCTTTCCTTAACCAATTTTTTTTATTTTTGTAGAGTTATGAACAATAAAGCAAAAATAATAAAATTAACAGAAATAATTGTCAAAATAGTAATAGTACTATTAGGCATATGGATTTTATATAAAAAGCTATTTCATAACCAAAACATATCACAGCTTCTTATTGACATAGAATCATCAATCAAAACAACAAAAAACCTCATTTTTATATTAGCCGCTTTATTTTTAGTTCCTATTAATATTTATTTAGAAGGTATTAAATGGAAAATGCAACTTAAACCTATTGAAAATTTAAGTATCTGGAAATCATTTCTTTCAATTTTTACAGGCATTACATCAGGAATGTTTTTTCCAAATAGAATGGGAAATTTTCTAGGCAGGATTTTCGTATTGGAAAAAGGCGACAGAATAAAAGCCGCCATGGTTACAATTGTCGGGGGCATGGGACAGATGATAGCTACCGTAAGCCTAGGTTTGATAGCAGCGATATTTTTTGCTAATAAAAACTTAGTGTTATTAACAATAGCAGTTATTGTAATTATTGGTATATTATTAATAATGTATTTCAACATACATATCTTAAAATATTTTCAGTTTTTGATTCCTAAAAAATTTAAAGAAAAGACTAAAGAATATTTTGAGATATTTTCACTTTACAATAAAACAGAACTGTTAAAAATTTTAACAATATCATTTCTAAGATATTTTCTTTACACATTCCAATTTGTGCTTTTGATATGGGCTTTTGACGTGCCTTTGACATATTTCAAAGCAATGATACCAATTTCAGCAACATATATACTAATGATGATAATACCATTTATCACTATAACAGAAATAGCTGTCAGAGGTTCTGTAAGTATTTTAGTTTTTGAAAAATGGTTGATACTTAATAATATAAGTAGTTCTTACGGAATGATGGTATTTTCTGCAAGTTCATTATTATGGATTTTAAACATAGCAATTCCATCCATTATCGGACTGTTTTTAACATATCGCTTTAAATTCTTTAGAAAAAATGAATCTTGAACTTCTTCAGATATTATTAAATATAGTATTGATAATAAGTGCTTTATATCTTATTTGTATAGGTGCATTTACTTACGGACTATATAATTTAAAAGAAAGATTTTTCACCTTCAATAAAAAAAGAGACGTTAAAGTATCAGTCTTGATTGCAGCACGCAACGAAGAAAAAAATATAGAAAGATTATTAAAATCACTTTATAATCAATCATTTGAAAAAGAATTATTCGAGGTTATAATCATTGATGATCATTCTGATGATGACACATTTTCTATAATAGAAAACTTCTCAAAAACATATAAAGATTTTAACTTAAAAGTATTTAATGCCAATAACGAAGGTAAGAAACTAGCTATTTCTCAGGCATTGCATTTAGCTGAAAATGAATTGGTTTTAGTTACAGATGCAGATTGTGTATTAAAAACAAGCTGGATTGAAAGCATTGTTAATTTTTATAAAGAAAAAAGATGTAAGATGATTTTAGCTCCGGTTTTATTGTCGCCGGCTGAGACTTTTTTTGAAAAGATTCAGATTTTAGAACATTTAAGTTTGATAGGCAGCACTGCAGGATCAGCAGAGATAGGATTTCCTGTAATGTGTAACGGAGCAAACATGGCTTACGAAAGAACAGCTGCTTTGGAATGTGAAAAATTCAGAAAAGATTTTAACATAGCATCAGGAGACGATATGTTTCTAATGGAGCAATTCTCTAAAAATTACGGCCATAAAAACGTCAGATTCCTATTAAGCAAATCGGCTGTCGTAGAGACGAAGACCTGTAAAACCGTTTCAGAATTTTTCCGTCAGAGAAGAAGATGGGTTTCTAAAACGAAATCTTATACAAGCTGGAAAATCATCGCTACAGCTTTGACAGTTTTATTTTTCAATTTAAGCATTGTTTCGCTGTTTGTAAGCGCGTTTTTCATACCAGCCTTATGGAGTCTCTATTTTCTATTAACACTTCTTAAATTCTTTATAGATTTCCCTCTTTTGAAAAACATAACATCATTCATGAATCAAGGAAGTCTTTTGAAATGGACACTGCCTCTTGAATTCATATATCCATTTTATGTCGTATTCACAGCAATCAGCGGAATGCTAATAAACGTTAAGTGGAAAAGATGAACATTGAATTTTCAGAGTCAAAGTTCAATGTTCAGAGTTACTCTATTATTCTTTTAAATATTTTTTTTAAATTAAAAATTAATATGAAAAATTGAATGAATGAGTAATTGTTGATAACTCCTTAATAGATTAAAAATCAAAAAAATACACCTCTTTTTTATTGTTGATAACTTTGTTTAAACGTGTTAACAAATAACAATAAATTTTGTTCAAAACCCACAAATGTTTATTTGTTAAAAAGTTTTTAAATAATTTTAACAAGTTTAGAAGTTATTAACAATAAAAATGTTGATAACTTTTATAGTATTGATTAGTAGTTAGATACGTATTGAACAAATATTAGATTTTTTTTTGTAAAATATTCATAATTAGTGAGAAAAATAATATTTAATCATTGAAATATTTTTTAACTTTGTGGAAATTTATCAACAATTGTAATATGAAAAGATTAATTCCTATAGCTTGCGATCATGGTGGATTTGCTATGAAGCAATATATCATTGAAAGACTGATAGAAAGCGGTTACGAAGTTAAAGATTACGGTACATTTTCAGAAGAAAGTGTAGATTATCCAGATTACATCCATCCATTGGCACAGGATATTCAAGACGGTGTTTATCCACTTGGTATCATTTTATGCGGAAGCGGCAATGGCGCACAGATGACAGCTAACAAACATCCTAATGTAAGAGCTGCTCTTTGCTGGAATGTTGAATTAGGAAGATTGGCTCGTCAGCACAATGACGCTAACATATTAACACTTCCAGGTCGTTTCATTTCAAATGAATTAGGTTGGGAAATAGCTCAAGCTTATTTGACAACTGATTTTGAAGGTGGAAGACACGCTAACAGAGTTGCTAAAATTAACCTTAAATAATATAAATAGGTCATGAATGATAAAGGGATGATCTTTAACCAGAACGCAAGAAGAATTGCTTTTGACGATGAACATTATGAAAAAATGATGTCTCGTTACGATTCTTTCATGCAGAACGTTAAAGATCGTTCCAATTATTATTCAAATATAGATCTAGAAAAACAAAGAGCCTTTAACATAAGAAGCAAGGCTTTTAAAAAATTAGATAAGTTATTAGTCGATTTCGATACAAATTTTACTCAAAACGGAGGTAACTTATTGTGGGCTAACGATTCTGACGAAGCTTTAAAAATGATTTATGATATTTTAAATCAGAATAAAGTAAAGAAAATAGTCAAGACAAAAAGTTCTACAATAGAAGAAATAGGACTGATTCCTTATCTTGAAATGAAAAAGATAAAGGTCGTTGATACTAATATCGGTGATTTTGTTTGCAGCGTTTTCAATGAGAAACCATATAATTTCAAGTCATCGGCTGCTCATAAAACAACAGAGGAAATCGCTGATATGTTTGCTAGTAAATTCGGTATCAAAGAAGGCTGCAATGCAAGACAGCTCACCGCTTTTACAAAAAATACATTAAAAAACGACATCTATAATCCGGAAGCTCTTATAACAGGTGCTAACTTTTTAGTCTCGAACACTGGTACTATTGTATTGACTGAAAACGAAGGAAATATTTTAAAATCAAGTACTTTTGCACCTATACATATAATAATTGCCGGAATAGACAAAATGATTACCTCCATGGACGAATTAGGCGTGTTGTTGCCTTTATCGTCTTTATATGATTCAAACAATAATGTTTCTTCATTATATTCATTTGTCAATAAACCATCAACGAATAATGGTGAGGTTCAAAAATTATATTTAATATTACTTAATAATAATAGAACCAATATCTTATCAAAAGACAAACAAAGAAATATACTTTCATGCATACAATGCGGAGCTTGTCTGGAAGTATGTCCTATTTATAATGTTGTAGGTGGTCATACATACGATGAATATAATCCAGGACCTGTCGGTTCCATTTCTTTACCTTTATCAAAAGATCTGGAAGAGACAGCTCATTTCTGTTCTTTATGTACATTATGTGGCAGATGCTCAGAAGTTTGCACTGTCAATATTCCTTTGAAGGATTTATTTTTAGAAAATAGAAAAGACTTGATAAAAGTAGATAAATCTTTGATGGGAGAGAAGACTTTTTTCAATGTCATAATGAAAAAAATGACTAGCAGAAAAAATCTTGACAAACATGGCAGCAGCTTCAAGGATATGGAATTAAGTTACCATATAAAGAAAAAATGGGGATCAAAAAGAGAGTTACCAAAATTTGCAAAGGAATCTTTTTCTCAGTATTGGAAAAACATTAATAATAACAAATAAAATGAAGAAAACTATTTTACTTTTATTAGCATTATGCATTACATCAATGATGTTTGCAGATAATTTTGTAATGGTCAATGTTAAAGATCAACAAAATTTAAGAGAATTGTTTAACAGACAAGACATCAACATTCATTATTATAATGATAATTTTGTACTTGCTACAGCTGAAAGTCTTAATGAAAATATGATTTTGTTGGATGATAGATCATTTGAATACAATGAATTATATTATATAGTTTATTGTGAAAAAGAAAATCAACAAACTTATATTGAAAGAGAAAACATAGATGTATTATTCAGCAATGATGATTTGTTGATTGTAAAGCCTTTAGGTTTGGAATTAAAGCCTGCTAAAAATGATGGTATGGTTGCCATTTCTAACCGAACAGCAAGATTAGCTCAAGCACGTCGTAATTTTCCTACAGTAACAGAAGAAAATCAAGATGTTAGAGGTTTTATGAATGAAGTTGAAATTGAAAACTTGACAATTACAGTTCAACATTTACAAGATTACGAAAGAAGATACTATAATTCAGATGAAGCATACGCAGCTGGAGAATGGATCTATGAACAATTTGAAAATTTAGGTTTAGATGTTGAAGAATTTGAATTCAAATATGGTGTAAACGAATCTTCACCAAACATCATCGCTACACAATGGGGAACAAAATATCCAGACCAATATATAGTTTGCGGAAGCCACTATGATTCATACAGTCACTCAGGTATGTGTCCAGGTGCTGACGATAATGCAACAGGTGTAGCATCAGTTTTAGAAACAGCAAGAATTTTATCTCAATACAGTTTTGAGCGTTCAATTATCTACTGCTCATTCTCAGCTGAAGAACAAGGTTTGATAGGCAGTGCTGCATACGCAGAATTCTGTGCAGACATGGGTTATGATATCGTTGGTTATTTCAACAACGACATGAATGGATATTTACAAGAAGGCAGTGAAATTCACATCGATTTGATTTATCCAGACAATGTTGCTGCCATCGGTGATTATTATACAAGTTTAGCTGGCGTTTATTTCCCAGAGATGCAAGTACGTCATGTAACTTTAACTTCAGGCGATAGCGACCATACATCATTCAACAACAACGGTTTCATGGGAATATATCCTTTCGAAGATAAAGACAATCATAGTCCATACATTCACACTGGAAACGATGTCATTGGAGAAAGTGTAAACTCATTTGAACAATCAGAACGTTTCACACAAATGAACATAGCTTGTGTTGCAACATTAGCTAATTTGTCAACAGAAAGTGTTATGGAAAATGAATATAATAAAGTAACTATATTCCCAAATCCTGCTAAGACTACATTGACATTAAAATCAGAAACAGAAGATGTAAAAGAAGTTATGATTGTCAACTCATTAGGACAATCTGTTAAAGAATTTTCATTTGAAAACACTGTTACTGTAGACATTAAAGATTTAAATAATGGTGTTTACTTTGTTAAGATATTAGGCGATAATGTTATAACAAAGAAAATAGTTGTAAGAAATTAATGACAAAACTATAAAACTATGAAAAAATTATCATTGTTATTTCTTTCTTTGTTTATGATTTTTTCTGTACAGGCACAGACTGTCATAACAAAGGATTTCAACAATTATGAAGAAGATGCCATTTTAAATGGTCAGGATAATTGGGTTGCTAGAGCACATAGCGCTGGTGGCGGACAATTGAAAGTAGAATATTTAGGTGCTGGTGGTGAAACTGCCCCTGATGAATCATTAGCTGTTTTCTTTGATAATGCTAATACAAATTATGGTGAAGTTGCAACACATAAATCAACACCTGATTTTCAATTTGATTTCTCACAAGGCGGAACAATTGAAATTGAGTTAGATGTTTTACGTAATCACTGGGGAACTGTTTTCGGAGTCGGTTATGATGCTGACGGCGACGGTGTTGTTTTGCCACCAATGAATTACGAAACAACAGAGCCAAATCCAAACTTGTCAAGTAAAGACGGCGGTATTTATTTTACTACAACAGGTTTTGATGAAAGACCTAAATTTGTTAATGGTATTGTATTACCTAATAATAAGTTAGCTGTTGACTTTGATTATGAACAAAAAGGATGGACTCGTTGGAAAATCATGATTGACCTTGAAGCTAATGACAAAGAAGGTAGTGTTACATTATTTTCTGACTATGGATGTACAGGTGAATTTCAGCCAGTTCCAGAAATCCAAGGTATCAATGCAGGTTTGAAGCCAGGTTCAGGCGATCGTTTCGATCCAGCTATGTGGGACGGAATCTTCTTCTTGAATAGTTCACATGCAGCATACGATAATTTGTTGGTTCGTCATATCCCAGCTGGTTTGGCATCACAATTCATCGAATTCCCATTGATTTCAGACCAGTTGATTTCAGCAGCTCCTATTGAATTGAACGCTACTTCAACATCAGGTCTTCCTGTATCTTTCGAACTCATCAGCGGTCCTGCTACATTGGATGGCAACATACTTACACTCACAGGTGAAGAAGGTATCGTTAAGGTAAAGGCTGTACAAAACGGTGACAGTGAATGGCAAGCAGCACCTTCTGTTACACGTACATTCGAAGTCATCGATCCAAGCAAATATACTCCAGAAATCACAATACGTCGTCCATACGAAGGAACAATGGTTTATGTCAGCGACCTCGAATCACCTATTATGATAGTCTTGAGCGCTTACGTAGAACACGGCGACGCTATCAAATTCGAGTCAGTGACATGCGACATCGATGGTGAAAAAATTGAATTGACAACATCTTATCCTGATGATCCAGAAAACGGATACTGGTACGCACAATGGACTCCTACAAAATACGGTACTTTCAACATGACAGCTAACATCGAGCAGTCAGGAGGAAAAATCACAAGCGTTTCAAATTCTTTTGAAGTTACAAATGAATTCGATAATATCAGCGTTACAGCTTTTGACGGTGACCTTGTCATCACTCCACAGAAACAATATAATAACAAGGATTATGCATTCCCAACACACGTCAATGCATTTAATAAAATAGACTTGATATACAATCACAACTGCGCTGGAACTTGTGACCCATACGACAGAGTCGGTACTTGCCGTGTTAAGAACTATCGCGGTGAATGGGTGGAACTTTATCGTTATGTAACACCTTTCGGCGGTGAATGTGATGATAAGATGGATGTTACAGATTATACATCATTGCTCCAAGGTCTCGTTGAATTCGAACTTTATTTCCAGACATGGGATGGTCAAGGCTATAACCCAACAGCTATCTTTGACATGACTAAAGGAAAGCCAGAATATAAATATGTTAATATGAATGAAATATGGTCTGGCATTTATGACTTTGGCGATTACAGAAACCAACAGCCTATTCCAACAGTATTCTATACTTTCTCAGAAGAAGTAGAGAAAGCTAACTTGAAGATTACTACAACAGGTCATAACTGGAGTAGCAACAATAACGGCGCTTATAACACAGGCAATGCAGCTGAGTTCTATGAAGCAACTCACAACATCCTTATCAACGATAAAAATACTTACGAACAACATTTGTGGAGAACATGTAACCCTAACCCAGCAGGCTGCCAGCCACAAGCAGGTACTTGGACTTATAACCGTTCAGGTTGGTGTCCAGGCTCTTTAGCTATGGTATGGGATTATAGTCTCGATAATTATATTGCAGATACTACAGTCAAGTTGTTCTACGAATTGGATCCATCATATATCGATGAATGTCACCCAAATCACCCTGACTGCGTTGACGGACAGAACTACTGTCCTAACTGTTCTGCAGCTGACAATCCAATCTTGAGAGTATCAGGTAAAGTCGTTACATATAGCAATGAGATAACATCACTTTCTACAATCTATAATGTTAATGTCAAAGAACACCAAGCTCCATTTGAAGTAGGTTTGTTCCCTAACCCAGCAACAGATGCTTTAAGATTGACAACAGATTACGACAAAGGTTTTGTTTGTGTACATATTGTCAATATGCAAGGACAAGAAGTACGTAACTTTGTCTTTGAAGGAACTGCTACTATAGACATTTCAGACTTAACACCTGGAATGTATTTCGTGAATGTCATCGGAGGACAATTAGTTACAAAGAAACTTATTGTTAAATAATGCAGAATTCATAATTCACAATTTATAATTAAAAAACGCTACTTCATTAGATCAAATTGGAGTAGCGTTTTTTTATATTCATTAAATTTTGAGTTTCTGAATTTCTAACTTATTTCCTATCAAAGAAAACGCTTTTGCCGCTTACCGAGAGTGGGAGAGCGAGTATCATGCTGCATTCTGGCATAATGTTGAGCGCGAGGGCTGCCTGGCCCACTGAGAACATCACGCGGCTGTCTATTCTGAAGTCGGATGCGAGAGATACGGCAGAACCTATTGCGATGCCGAGGTCGTTGGCGTTGAAGAAACAAGGCACGTTTTTAGGTTTGTCGCCGCAGGCTTTGAAACCGCAGGCTGCGCAGTTTAAGCCGAGAGGACTAATCTTCATTCCGAATAAGATGACGGCGCCGCTGTTCAAGATGTTTTCAGCGTCGCGGTTAAGGAATTCCAAATTACGTTCAGCAGCGAGCTGTTTCATTTTTTCTGCTAATGCTACGATGGTGTCGTCGGTCGCTACTGCTAACACGAGGTTATCTACGCCTCTTGCCTTCGGTGCGGTACGAGCAGCAGCCATCAATTTATTAGCAATATCATTGATATTTTCATTGCGGATTTGTTCTTCAAAAGTTATCATGATGATCTAATTTTAATGTTTAATGAAAGACAAAATTAAGTAAAAAAAGTTTAGAATTTTGGTGATAAGTGATAAAGAAATTTATAACAAAAATCATATAAATTAAAGTTTTTACGAAAAACTGTTTGTTATAAATAATGTATTGATTTTCAATAGTATAATAGACACAAATAAACTATATGTATTTTTTTGAAAAAATATTGTTATTTATTTGTAATATAAAAGTATTTATTTATTTTTGCAAAGATATAATCTAAACCACTACTATATTAAGATATTAACTTTAAAAACTGCAATTACTAAAACTACTCTAAACCAGTTTTGCATAGTTCTTCTAAGAACCAATAAAAAAATAGTGATTGAAAATAATATTTAATAAAGTTAAAAAACAAAAAAAAGATGAGTTCAAAAATTTATTCATTACTATTCGTTGCTTGTATGGCATTTATGACATCATGCGGAAAAAAAGCTTCGAATTTGTCTTATTTTTCAGAGTTTGTAAAGCATAATACACCTGAAAAGCAAGTGTCATTATCAGAGAGTGTAAGTTTATATATCGACTACTCGACATGTGTTGCAGAAGCGAAGAATTCTAGATTCTTTGCAGCTACACATCCTTCTATTGTGGATTGTTCTCCTGTTTTTTATTCAATAAAAGGATCTGAAATTAAGAAAGAGACAGACAATCGTCAGACAGTTTATAGTTTGCTTAATAATATTCATGAAGTAAACTTTGCGGATATAAAGAGTGCAGTGGGACAGATTGTAAATGCTAACAACCAAGCAGTTATCATAACAGATGGTGAATATTACATGAAAGATGGTGCGAAAGACCATTGTAACAATCCTTATTTAGCAGAAGAATTCAGAACATGGATTAACAAAGGTTATGATATTTATTTCTATTGCGAACCATATTTAGAATCAAAGAAATTTAATAAATATCGTTATTACATCCTTTTCACAGACGATGATATTTATGATAACATAAACGACCGTTTCAGCCGCTCTTGTTCAGCAGAAGACTATGGCGTTACAGTATTCCATTTGTCAGATGGTCAGTTAAGAATTTATATGGATGAAAATTATCCAGTAATCAATGCAAACGTTTCTCCATCAGAAAATACCAAGATAGAAAATGGTATAGATGTTCAAGAATATTACACTAAGTGGAAAGATATAACCAATTATATGGCAGAAAGTGACATTAATCAAACGTATATACTCAGAGGTTTGTATGTTAATAATGAAGAATCAAGTTCATATAAAATCACTAAGATTAAACCTGTTGTTTATCAATTGTATCCAGAATATGAAGCATTCTGTGATAGTCTACAAAATAATCTCCCATTACCTAAAGCTGGTAAATTCAAGCAAGTAAAAAATGTATTTGAAATAGATGAAGACATATTTGAAGAGACAGGAGAGATCATGTTGAAACTCAAGGAAGGTTTTGATGGTGCCGGCGATCTTTCTTATGACCATCCAAACTTGTTGAAAGTTGACTTTGTAGTTACTGATGCAGAGAACAACTTTACATATAACGAAGATATTAATACAGCATTCAGATGGGAATCTATTTCAAAAGATTGTTTAGAAAACACTTCTTTATACGAAAGCATTTCTTTGGTGCTTCAAAATCCAAAACTTAATCCTAAGAAACGCGAAGTTGTATTATATACAGTATACATCAGCACATATAATTTGTAATAAAAAAATAATAATCAATTAAAAACAATTAAATTATGTTCAAACCTATTAAATCAGCGCCTGAACTTTCACAGGCTATTACATCTACTTATCTTTATGATATAGTAATCGCAATCGTTTTCGTTGCTCTTATGATACTTGTTGCAAATCTTATTCAATGGCAACCTGGCAAAAATGAAAGATCAGGTTCAACAAGAAGAGTATGGTTTTTTGTTTTGATGACAATTAATCTTTTTGCATCTCTTGTATTTGACTATTTAGCATGGCTTAGTTACATTGTAGTTCCAGCTTTTTCATCAAAATATACACTTCATATGATATTAGCATCAATAGCTTCAACAGTATTTTATTTTGGTTTAGGTTTCTTGTTGGTGAAGATTGCTCGTATCGGAACTAAACTTCAGTCAATATTCCCTAAGAAAGACAAATAATTATGGCAAAGATATTTTTAATTGGTATAGGCGGCACAGGTATGCGCTGTCTTGAAAGTTTCGTACATACATGCGCCATCGGTATGTATGATGAGACAGAAGTAGAAATGCTTGCCCTTGATACAGACAAGGACAATGGTAATTTCGTAAGATTAAGAAAACTTGTAGAACACTATAATAAGATCAATGGTGGTATAGCCAAAAAGGATACATTCTTCTCCGCTAAAATCAAATATTATGAGTTTAGTCCAGGTTATACAGACAATGATTCATTTACAGTTCTTTCAAATTATACAAATCTTGACACACATAGAGCAACAGACCCATCTGCAGATTTTGTAGATATGTTTCTCAGTCAAGATGTAAGAAACATGAACCTTAAAGATGGCTACAGAGCACAGACACAAATGGGTTCATTGTTGATGTATTACGCTATAGAGCAAGCTGCATACGAAGCAAAGAACAATATTAGAAGTAAAGGAACAAACGATTTAAGAGAATTCTTATCATCATTGAATGCAGGAAACAAGCAACCAGTATTCGTTTTCGGTTCGGTTTTCGGCGGTACAGGAGCTTCTTCAATTCCTATCATTCCTCTTGCTTTCAAACAAGCTGACAAGATATTTGAAAGAAACAATGACGTTGTTGCTGATAATTATTTCGGTTCTATAGTATTGACAAACTACTTCAAGTTTGACGTAAAAGGCAATTTGAATGAAGTCGTCGCACGTAGTGAGAACTTTGCAATCAATTCACAGTCAGCATTGATGTTCTATAATGAAGACGCAACAGTAGCATCTACTTACAAACGTTTATATCTTCTTGGAAGACAAAGTTCTGAAACCAGAGACGTTTTGGATAAGGAAAACGGCGGAAGTAGCGGTGTTACAGGCGGCAAGGATCAAAAGAACCCAGCAGACTACATTGAATTGCTTGCAGCATTTGCAGCATATAACTTCTTCAAGGAAGCACGCCAACCAGAACCATTCAAAGATGACCAAGGCAAACGTTTCTTATGCTTGGCACACGATTACGGCACAAATAAGTTAGACTTCCGTTTGTTCGCACAGGAAGATGAAGAAGTATTCAAGAAAAAACTTGGTGCTTTTACAGTTGCTTCACTCTTGAATTTGAAAGGTACAGAGTTCTTCGCAAACATAGTAAACGAAAGAAATATGTTTGAATCTGTAAACGCAAACGGAGTGGAAATGGATTCTTTACGTGAATACTTAGCATTATATAATGTTGGTCTCGACCAAAACGATAATGTCGTCAGAGGCTGGTTGCCACAGATGAATGCCGGAAGAGGCGGTCAAGGCATATTCTTCAACGATGCTTTATTCCGTTGCGAAACACTTAAGGAACTGAATAAGTTTAAGTACAACAGCCAACTCTTTGTAGGTGACAACCCACCAAAGTTTGATGTTGGTTTTTTGAGCAATATTTTCAGTACTGTTAAAAATAAGTTTGTTGCGACAGACGCTGAAAAACGAAACAATTTCGATGACTTGATTTCAAGAACTTATTCAACAATTATGAACCTTTATTTTAACGATTAATTATGGCAGAAAGAGAATTATTACTATTGGATTCCACGAATCCAATAGTTCCTGCAGAAGCAAATAAATGGTGCAGCATAGATAATGCAGCAGTAGAGAATTTTATCAAGAATATAGTCACATCAAAAGGAGGTGCTAACCAAGAACAACAAGATAAGTTAAGAGCTATAATCTCTGGTGTTCCATCACCATGGGCGAGAGTTCTTTTGACACGTAAAGCTGTTGTTCAACCTCAAATTGAATTGCGTGATACAGTTTTGGACGAATGTTATAAATTGTTGAAATCAGAATGGAGAGGATTGGTTGCAGCATACGCATTATATCCAGACAGTTTTGAATTCTCAGCACCAATCCAGCTCACCGGCAAAAGCGTTTCCGACAACGACGGAAATATGTCTGTAAGATATATATACGGACAAATGCTTTTTGACGAAACACCACTCTGGACATATAAGAGAGAAAAAGTTGAGACAAAAGATAACCCTCCATGCGTCCAAATTCTTTATTACAAGAAAAACGAAGATAATGGCTTCAAACTCATTCCAGTTGCAGCTACATCTCCATACACATTCTTGTTCTCTTCAGTAAACTACAATTTGGAAGTTGCTAAAAGAGAGATTCCATGGATTGGCAACGACGGTAAGTTCTATGATCCATTGAAATGTCCTTCAGTAACAATGAATGACTTGCAACGACTCTATTCATTCTTGAATATGGTAAGTTCAAACATTCTTCCTGGAGAAACTGAAGAAAACAATCCTGAAAAATTCTATCTCAGCTGGTTGGAAACAGTATGTAGAATAAAGGAAAATGCAAGCAGATATAATATTTCAGACAGAGAAGTCAGAAGACATTTGAATTCATGGTTAGGTGAATTAGGACGTTGGAAAGACGAAATCGGAAGAAAGGTAAGCGACTCTGGTGAGACACCTAATCAAAACATTCCTTTGATGTTCAGCACAAAACCAGCTGGACCATTAGCTTTGATGTTGAACAATGACCATAAGTTCTATTTCTCAGACGGAGTATTGTCAATTCAAAACCAGTCAGGCAATGAGATTTTAAGTTCTAATGTATTCATTGGAAGTGAATTCATTGCAGCATGGGACAATAACCCAGAGAACGGAAAAGATTATAGCAAATCTGCAGCATATTATGTAATAACATCAGACAACAAATATGCTATTCCGCTTCCATTCACAAACGAAGCATTGCGTGTGTTCGAAAACAACATCGAGTCAATTGTCAACGGTGACAGCAGCAGTTTTGTAAGATTATATGCAAAAGTCACAACAGACAATCGTGTTGAGTTAGAACTTAAAGCACGTTTAGACAAAGCAGAAACATATATTCCAATCTGCAAAAAGACATATCAGATGTCGCTCATCCCAGAGACAGACGGCAAGGTATTCGTATGGCCAAACTTCTCTTCAAGAGATTGGAAAAAATATTTCTACTATAGTGAATTCCCTTCAAATGTCAGCGGCGTGAAGATGTTGCCATGTTTCGACAACTTGGACTTCAGAGTAGCGAAAGAAGAAGATGTTGAGAATAACTTCTTGGTAAGATATCCTATCGACAAAGTTGCAGCAAGCAGCCATAAATATGAAATCATAAAGAGTGATTCTCCATTGAAGATGATTGCTATCAGATTGAATAAGAGCGGTTCGGAAATGGACGGCGGTGTTCTCTTGCTCAAACGTACTCAAGATAGCAAGCCAAACACAATGCGTGAAATCTCAACATTGGCATCATTGAAGGAAGCTACTGTAGGTATTGACTTCGGAAGCACTAACACATGTGCTTACTACAAATTGATGGACGGTCGTGACTCAATGCCTATCCCATTCGGCAACAGACGTCTTGCCTTAGTTGGATTCGACACAACACGCGGCGCATTGGCAGGTAAAGATGAATTACTCTTCGTATCAAACGAAGGAACATTATTCCCAAATGGTCAGGTCAAGTCATGGTTGCATTTACATGATCCACAATATTTGACACCAGACGGCGATCTTAACAAGATTCCAGATTTGGCAGTAGAAATCATCGGCGGTGTACCAGTCAACGAAAGCAATATTTCTGTGAAGTCGATGAACGAACAGGTAATCCAAACCAATGCCGGTGAATTGCGCTATAACATGAAGTGGTATTCAGAAGCAGAAAGCGAATCAAGAAAGACAGCATATATGAAGATGTTATGGATTCACATCTGCGCTGATATGATTGATAGTCCAAATCCTTGTTATCCAAAAGTCGTCAACTGGTCATTCCCAAGTTCAATGACTACATCAGACCGCAAGGCTTTGAAAAACATTTATAAACAAGCTGTAGAATATCCATTCACTACTAATTCAGGTGCGTTTATACCAAAACTCGAAGACTATACAGAAGCAGAATCAGTATGTGCTTATTCAATTTATAAAGGCACAGAAGTGAACAGCACTACATTGAGTTTAGGTATTGACGTCGGCGGTTCTACAAGTGACATTTTGGTTGTAGGTTTGAAAAATAACGTCAACGCATTGCTGACACAAAGTTCTATCAGAATGGCAGGCGGATTCTTCTTCAACGCAATCAACTCTTCACCAAAATTCCGTAGAAGTCTGCTTAATTTCCACGATTCACACCAAACAAAAGTCGATACTAAAAATATTGCTGATGTTGTGGATTCTAATCCAGAAATATACGGCAGAGCTCCATATTATTTGAATAATGTATTCGACCAGTTGAATAGTGACAGAGATTTCAACTACTTCTATAACTTCATGCGTAAGGAAGTGACACCAGTCTTCGCATATCCAGCATACGTGACAGGCGTGCTTATGTTCTATTCAGGTTTGTTGGTAAAGAACGTCGTTACAAAGAACGGTCTTGATAATCTCAAGAATATCGAGATGCGTTATTACGGCAAGGGCGGTCGTCTCTTCGAATGGTTGCTCGACGTCTATTCAGAAGATGGTGAAAGATATTACAGAAAATGTTTTGAAGCCGGTTATGGTTCTAAAGATGTAAGACTTTCAATAATCCCACAACAAAAAGCTGAAAATAAATCGGAAGTTGCCATCGGTCTCGTTTCAGGTTTGTTCGCAAGCGTTGCAAGAGGACAACAAGATGAGGACGGACAAAGAATCATTGAACGTTACGACGTTGTCGGTGAAAAAGGCATCAAATGTACCAAAACAGATAGCATTGTCGAAGACTTGGATCTCATCTCTAAAGAGTTGTTCGATGGCGGCGTTAACATTGAAATGCCAGATACATTAGAAAACTTCTCCAAGTTCATAGATATCTTCACACAATTCCTTACAGAAGAATCAATCTTAAGAGATGTTTCTGTATTGGATAAAGGCAAGAATCACCTTAGAATCAGAGCATTTATACAAAAAGACCCTGAATTCAACAAGTGCATGGAAGCCTTTAACAAAGGCATTGAAGAAAACAAGCGTCCTACATACAGAATGCCTATCTTCATTGCATCAGCATTGTGTTATTTGAATGACGTGCTTTTACCAGAAGTATCTAATCAGTTAAGATAATGAAATCAAAATTACTGCTTTATATTGACACTAATATTATAGTTCCTGTTTCATGTGACGCCAGCGGGCGTACACATGAAGCGGAAACTATATATTATAACGGAAATCCTAGTACTGACGACATAGAAAGAATACAGGACTTCTATCAGAAGACAACAGGCGTCAATATTATTGACACTCATTTCGTTTTTTCAGAGACAATAGAAAATTCCTTCAGAAAAGAACTTATCAGTACTTTTGAAAAAGAAGGTATCAAACCAGTCTCTTTTACAGCTATCCCTTCTGTAGTATTGACAGAATTTGCATTGAAGCAGATTCCAGGCGGCAAGGATTCGTTCGGCGAAAATGTGGTTATCATATATTCAAATGAAGATTCCTTGAGAGTGACCGGAACCATATATGACGGCAATGCATGGCGATGGAATGTAAGCAATGATATGATTCCGAAGGTCGGAAATTCACCTTTGAAACGCTGTCTGGTGGAATGTCTCATCAAAGAAAGAGACAGAAATCTTGGATCTATCGACGACCGTAACAGAGAGCAGGAGATAAACTATCAGATGCAGTTCGCTGACGAATGGCTCAGAATATATAAAAATCTCCAATCTGGCGAAGATATGATCATCGATTTCAAATTCAGCTTTGAAGATTCCAACGTAAAGTTGAGAATGCCAAAAAGAGAAATCGAAATGTCGTACGAAAAGACATTGGCTCCTGCCATTTCAAGCATCGTCAGTTACAAGGAGAAAAAATGCAGTAATTCAATAAAATACTCAATCTTGGTCGGTCCAGCTTTTGAAGAGGAAAACTTTACATCAAAAGTGAAGATCGCCTTGGATTGCGATGAACAATTCAGCGTGGTCCCTTATGTACGACTCGGTTCCGTGTTCGCGAAATACCTGTCGACATGCGAGGTGGAAGAAGACTTCAATAAATTCGACCAAATCTCAAAAGACCAAGACAAGGTGTTCAAAAACACCCTCGACTGGATTCAGTACGCTCAGATATTGACAGAATTCAACGAGAGTCTGAGCACAGAACTTAAAGAATTGTCGAGAAGCGTCGGTAAAGATACAGAGGGACTTAAGTCGGTCTTATCAGAAACCGACAAGTATATGCAGAAAAGCAACTTCGCAGAAGCAAGAGTTGCCCTGAACAAAACATTGTTCCCTTCAGAATTGGTGAGCGACTCTATCAAGGAGGCAAGATTGCTGCTCGCTAAAAAAGAAAATCTGGAAGGAGTCTTTGCAAAACTTGAATGCGTCGACGGCGCACGCCAACTCATCATCAAGATTAAAGACAATTCAGAAAAGATTAAATCTGAAATGGAAAACAGCGATTCTCATAGAAAGACAATAGCCGATAAGGCAAATAGAATCGACTTCTGTGAGGAGCATTTTAATGAATATCTTGATCTGAAACGAGAATTCAACAGAGCTGAAAGTTATAAGGAAAAAGCAGACCTCGTGCTTAAGATGAAAGAGGTGTCTGATGAACCAATGCCAGAGTTGAAACTGCGTCAGGTGTTCGCGGAAATAAAGTATTCTAAAGAATTAGTTAAGGTAAGTTTCTTCAAGAAAAAGACAGTGTTGCATGTTATGGTGAATGTCAAAGACGATGATGTTCTGCCATGCAATGCATTGCTGAATTTGTCGAACAAAGTGCTTATCAGAGCATCAGAAGGTGATGCAGAATGTGTAGCCTATGAAATTGAAAAAGGCGAGAATTCTTTCGCCGTTGATATTGAAGAAAATACAACAGAACTGGATTTCAAAAAACCAATATATTGCTATTTGTTCACAGGAAAGAATGTGTTGGATAAAGCGGCCATCAAGTGTGACAGTGTAGTAATCAAATAATTAATTAATTATGAGTAAGATAATAACTTGTCCATATTGTTACAATAAATTCGTTAACAAAGATGCGGAATATCAGTGTGAAAACATTGAGACTACTGTTGACGGAACAAGAAAGTGTGAGGAAGAGATAGACCAGAGATTTAACGACCACTGGGGCGTGCCAAGAATGTCAAGGCATTTCTTCAAAGGAAAGCCATTCTCACTTTTCAGCAGCACTCCTAAAGCGTCAAAATGTGACCAATGCGGCAAACCTAGCACACGCTTCGTATGTCCTCATTGCCATAACTGGCTGCCAACAGAAATGATAGAAGAAGGTTCTGAAATCATATCAATCGTAGGAGCTCCTAACAGTGGAAAGACAGTGTACTTCTTCAACCTCATGCGTCAGTTGGAAAAGAAAGGCTATCTCCTTGGATTGACAGTGACAGCTCAGGATGAGGGTCCTGATAAATATAAGAAGACCTCAATGATTTATCGTGATATGGTAAAATTGATGTATGAATACAAATCACTTCCACCCAAAACACCTGTGAATGAAGGCGAAAAACCAGTTCCGTTAATCTTTAAGTTGTCAAATAAAAAACTTGGACAAAAGTCGGGCAAGACTATATATGTCGTCTTCTATGACACTCCGGGTGAAGCATTCCAGGATAGCGAACAGATCTCCAGAATGGCAGACCACGTAAGCAATTCAGCAGGTATATTGTTGTTTGTCGACCCATACAATATTCAAAAACTCACAGGAACACTTCAGGCTGCATCGAATGGAGAAGTGCTCTCAGGCAGCACACAGGAGAACGACACTGTTTTGAACTCATTGTTGCAGAAAGTCGATGTCAAACAATCAGAAAACAAACCTTTTGCGATAGTGTTCAGCAAGATAGATGCCGTTATGGAAGGACTTTCAAAAGAAGGTGCAGAAGAGTTGCAGAATAATATTGATTTATCAAAGAACAGCTCTTTCTTGAAAACAAAGAAACTTTCTCTCTCAGAAATAGAACAGATAAGCGGTTCATTAGAAGAAATATCACACGACTGGGATGTTGGTGATATGAAAGCTCGTATCCGTGAAAAATATAAAGAAGAAAACATCAAGATGTTTGCTGTTTCATCATTGGGATGCAAACCTGTTAAAGGAATGATTCCAAATCTTAACCCATATCGTGTCATGGATCCTCTCGTATGGATTTTACATAAAATGGGCGGTTTTGACATACCTGTTGAATAATCAAAAATACTGTTGTTATGAAAATTTATCAAATAATATATAATTCATCGGCTTCAGGTTTGAGTGGAAACTCTGGATTAGGAGTAAGAAATGTATCGGAAGGAACACCGCAAGAATACATTAAGACGGTAACAAAGACTTCTTTCCTTCACAGATATTTATCCGGCAAGTTTGACCTCAGAGGAAATGAGGCGATGTTGGCGGCATCTCCTGAAAAGATTTATGAATGTCCAAGAAGTTACTACTACAGAGTCCTTAATATCGACAGCAAACCAGTCTACGCAATCGCGAGAATTGTGTCGGTACAATTCGACCACGAGTTCTATGTAACAGGTTCAGCACGTCCTGGCAACTATATCGCTCATATCCTGATGACAGAAGAGTACCCAGGCAAAAAGGCGTTCGGTCTTCTTGCAGAAGCAGGAAAAGAAGGCGAGATGCATTTTATTCCTAGAGATTATAGACCTGTTCAGACAAACCCAGAGATGGTAGAGCTCATGACAGGAAAACCACAAGGCTACCTTCCAGTATTGAGCGATGAATTCCCAGAAATACAAACCGCTTGGGATGAAAAGTCTATAGATCTTTTGTTCGCATACAGAACTGCATTGAAAGACCAGAAACCTATCGTTGTTTCAATGAAAGATGCAATAACATCAGCAACAGTCGCCAAATTCATGAATCTTCTCCCAGATTCATTGGCAAAGGAAACAACATTCGTCATCAACCATCAGGAAGATTCCTACGCAAAAGATGTAAAGATATCATTCATCAATGAGTATTATCAACATACAATATATCCAACCCTTTATACTTATATCAATATGTTGGATGATAACAGACAGGCTGACAGAGTTGAAGAAATCTGGCGTCCTATCTTGGAACAGACTTTGAATGATAATGATTATGCAAGAGCTGAGTTATTGATTAAATGGATATTCAGCAGAATGGCCGAAGACAACGTAGACTCTCCAGCAAACTTAAACGAGGCCTTGTTCAATTATACTCACCAACAATCGTTGTTTACAATCAACACAATAGATGAGGTAGCAAATATACTCGAAGTTATCAGCAAATACGCTAAACAAGGTGATGTCAACGCCGATCATCTTAATGCATTGGTCATTAAGGTCGTTGATGAGTCAGCTGAGTTAAACGGCTATGCTAGAGCTATCGATTATTGTGAGAAAATACACAAGGTAGGTTTAGATACAGAAGCAGCTAAGAAATATATCCAAGACAAGTTTACGGAATTCGTAATCAGCGACTCGGAACGTTTGTACAATGCTTTTGTATTGTTGAAAGAAACCTTGTTAAGGAAATACACCATCGTAGAGAAATATCCTAAGTTCGACAAGATTGTTTCTGAGATATTGTCACAACAGTCGGATATGCCACAGATTATCATGTTCGCAAAATATCTGCAGAATGACGCACATGTAAGAGTGGAAACATATATCCGCTTGCTTGACAAAGCTCCAGAATACATATCTAAATATTCTTCATTGCTTGAAGCAGATAAAGAAGAAGCAGAAAAAGTAGATTATATCGCTGTTTTACCAACACATTTGAACAATACTGAATTTGCACATCTGTTCTATAATCAGGTAAGAAGAGAGTCTTATATCACATCTACAATAAAACTGTTGAAGAAGATATTTGACTTGACAGAAGTCAATACAGAATTTACAGGTTTCATATTAGATGACAAGCAGATATATAGCACACTTTATGGTCGTGTAAAGAGAGAACTCTGTAAGGAAGATTATTTAAAGATGCAGAAGGCCATCGAAGACTATATCTTTTCTCTGCTTCCAACAGACAGCAGCGACAGAAAGCAATGGCAGCTCTTGCATGATGTGCTTACTCTTAAGTTTTCGACAGACAGCAAAAATGTTCTTAAATTCTATTACCTTGCACAAGAAATCTTACACTTGGATGCATTGAAAAAAGTTGCTCCATTGTGCTTTGAGGTATTGGGATCAGACCAGATAGAAGAGTTCTTGAGATTGATGAAACAGCATAATATTATGACTGATTCAGAAATTGTTGAACATGCCATTTCAAATAAAACCGGACATCGTCTGTCATATATTTTGCCAGTTGCAAGAATGTATGAATATGATTATGAGAAAATCTTCGATTTGATTTCAAAATGCGGAAGAACCGAAAAGGAAACAAAGAAAATTATAAAATCTAATTTCCCTGAACTCTATTCAAAACATCGTAAAGATGCTTTCGTAGCAATGCTCAAATCAATATTCTCAAAAAAAGAAAAGGCTGAGAAATCTGATAAAAAAGAGAAAAAAGAGAAAAAAGAGAAGAAGGAGAAGAAAGAGAAGAAGGAAAGCAATAAGAAGTCAAACAATAAAAAAGAACAATAAGATATGAAACAATTTATTATCAAATTTTTAATCATATTCTTGGGTGTTACATATAGTCTTCAAGGTTTTGCTGCAGATTATGGTATTTATACAACTTCCTGTGATATCAGGTATTTTGTCACATCAGGAACTGTTAATACATATTCTTCATATTCTACAAAGTCACAGGTGGTGAGAACAATTAAGGCTGGTAGTTTCATTTATGTTGATGAGGATAAATTCTATTACAATGGAGATGAGGCCTGGGTGAAAATATCAGGAGAAAATGAGTACGTTTTATCATATTATCTTACACTAGAAGATAATCCTCATTATGTACCAGATTCTTATGATGATATACTTGGATCAAAGTCATCTATATTCAAGTTTGGTTTTTATGATATTCCTAAGTGGTTGGGTATGACCATGTTGGGTGTATGGGTGCTGGCGGCATTAATCATTTGCTGTATGATATTGCCACACTTTCCCCTTGATATGAGATGGTTCCCACCTCACAGAAAACCATTGTTTGTAGAATCGCCGGATCCAGAATATGGATATGGTCAATCTAAGGTCCTTTTCTTTAGTCCTGCTCCATATAACCTATTTTTGTTGGTTGCAGGTATTTTCATCACAACATTCATTGCAACTATTTTATTATTCCTTCTTACAGGAAGTTTGACATGGCTTTTTACTTGGGCAGGTAGAATAGTTATTGTAGTGCTGTTCTGGATTCTTTTTATCGGTTTATATGTGATTGGTGGTGGATTGTTGTTGAACGGTATCTTTGGTGACGATTTAAAACTTTTATCATTATTGTTGTTTGTATTGCCAATAGGTTTAGCAAATTTTTTAGGAGAATGGAAAGGGGCTATTCTCGGTTTTGGATATAATATGACAGAATGGGGTGGGAATGTATTCGCTACATTTAATATATTCAAGGTTTCTTTATACATAATCAAGACATATTGGCTTACAGCATTGATCATATCAGCAGCTCCTCTTTTGCTGTTTGTTGGCGCAGCATCATTGTTTATGGTATTTGCCGGAGCAATGATTCTTTATGAAAACATCAAGATGAAGCGTTATAATGTTAGCCATCCATGTCCTATATGTGGCGAACATTCTGAACCTGCTGTATATTTATCTGATGGTATTCCGTTGCATGTTCCGCTCAGACCAAGTGTATGGGGTATGTTTAACATTACACACCCTGTAACAGGAGAGAAAATGCCGACATTGTTCCTTAACGGAAAAGACAGATTGGAAAGAAGATGCGTGCATTGCGATAACCTTATATCAGCAAAGGTTGGCGCTGAAAAGCATATAGCAGTAGCCGGCGTTCCAAACTCAGGAAAATCAACATTGCTTTACAGAATAATTTCTGAATTGTCAAGAATGAAGGTCGGAAATGAAAACATCTGTACCTTTACTGACAATCTGGGCAGCAATGAAACATCTGTGAAATCTTTCCTCGACAGCATCAATAAGGGTCAGAAGATGGAGTTCTTCCCAGAAAAAACAGCTGAAGGCAGACATAAGTCAATCCAGATGTTGGCACAGAATCCAAGCGGCTCTCTTCCTTATCGTTTATATATCAACGATATTGCTGGAGAAATGTTTACTTCATACAGCAATCAGTATGAGGACGCACCATTCTTCAAAAATACCAATGTGTTGATCTTTGCTTTGGATCCATTTACAATGAAAGCAAACGAATTGGACTTCTCTCCAGAATTTGCTTCATGGTATAAGGATAATGTAGGCGACAAGAAAGATCTTGACGGAAAAGTGGATCTCGATGAAGCCTTCTCAGCTTTGGTTAATACCATTAGCAAATATAAGAAAGAGAAAGACTTTACAAAGATTAAGTTGATGATTACTTATGTTAAGACAGATACAGGATATCTTAAAGACTTAAGTGATAAAAACGACAGTGCTTTGTTAAGAGAATTTGCTATCTCTGAAATGGGATTGGAAAGCTTGATCAGCAAATTGGAATCAAAAGGATTTGATATATCATATTATTCAATGAGTGCTGCAGATGATGCCGCTAAGTCTGGCATATCATCTTATATCTCAGATATATTGGATGCTCTTAACATCTCATTCAAGAATTTGTCTGAAAAACAACTCGCTGACAGAAAAGTGAAAATCCAGCAACAGGATATAGAAAGCATAGCAAAGAAAGTCGCTAGAAGAGACCATGTCCTTAAGGATCCAAGGGAAGAAATGGTTAAACAACACGACAAACGCATAGGAATAATTATATCATCGTTTACTCTCGGTGCTTTGATAGTTTTGGGAATCGCCAAGGCTAGCATTAAGGTCCATGATCGCAATTATAAGGAAGTTACACAGCTTGTCCAAAATACATTATCTAAGCCAATGTACTATGACGAGGTTATGTCTATTATCAAGACAAGTGTGTCTGAAAAATCTTTAAGCGAATCACATAGGGAAGAACTGACAAATATATATATGTCTGCTGACCGTGAAAAGAGAAAACATATTAGTCAGTTACGTAGTGTATTATATGCTAATTTCGAGTCACAAGGAGGTCGCATGTCAAATGTTGAAATATCCTTGAAATATAATGCTCTCGACTTAAAGAAATTCCAACAATATTTTGACGAGTTCCAAAAGCTCGCTCCAGAAGATTCTCATTATTTGAAATATCGTAAGACATTTGATCAATTGTTGAAAAAATATAATGTAACATTATGATAAGAAAAGTGTTATTTGCAATACTATTCGTAGTATTATCAGTTGTATCATATTCACAGACTGCTGTTCAACAGGCAGAGAAGGCGTTCGCTGCAGGTGAGTATTCAGATGCTGTTCAGCTTTATGAAGTCGCTGCATCAACAATGTTCGGCAATGATACAGAAAGACAAAAGTTATATGATGCAGCTAATAAATGTAGAGATATCGCTGCAATTCAAACTAAAGCAGAGAATGCTTATAAGACTAAGAATTATAAAACAGCGATAGGATATTATGATCAGATTCTCAAA
>JAZKYG010000145.1:0-7816 GCA_045612025.1 Bacteroidales bacterium | reverse complement strand
ATCGCTGCAATTCAAACTAAAGCAGAGAATGCTTATAAGACTAAGAATTATAAAACAGCGATAGGATATTATGATCAGATTCTCAAATATAATCCTAACGATCCAATATCTAAAACTCGTAAAAATGAGTGCGTCTATTCTATAAGGAATGCTGAAGAAATTGCAGCCTGGAAAACAGTTGCAGATTGCCAGAACTTTGCAGATAAAGTGGCAAATGCACAAAAATATTTGAATAAATATCCAACAGGACGCTATAAAAAAGAGGCAACAGAAATTATAGAAGAAGAGGCTGAAGAAATTGCAGCTAATAGCCAAAAGACTTCGGGGAATAATAATGTTGCAAGTGGAAAGATTAACGGCCATGAATACGTTGACCTCGGCTTGAGCGTAAAATGGGCTACCTGCAACGTTGGAGCAACAGCACCTGAAGAATACGGCAATTATTACGCTTGGGGAGAGACAACTACCAAGTATGACTATTCTTTGAGCAACAGCAAGACATGCGGCAAAAGTATTAATGATATAAAAGGCAATGTCCAATATGATGCGGCACGAGCCAGATGGGGCGGAGACTGGCGTATGCCGACAAAAGAAGAGATGCGAGAACTTATAGACAACTGCACATGGATATGGACCATACAGAACGGCGTTGAAGGCTATAAGGTTACATCTAAGACAAACGGCAACAGCATCTTCCTTCCTGCTGCGGGCAACCGTTACGGGTCGTCGCTCGACAGCGCTGGGAGCAGCGGTTACTATTGGAGTTCCTCGCCTGGCGGGTACTTCGACGACGACGCGTGCGGCCTCTACTTCAATAGCGACGGTCACGACGTGGGCAGCGGCAGCCTCCGTTTCGGCGGTCGGAGTGTGCGCCCAGTCTTAGAATAAAAGTAGAGACGTATCAAAATCCGTTTGAAAATAAGGATTTTGCTGCGTCTCACGTATTCAATTTATTTGATTCATTTGATTTATTTCCGTCGGGCATTTGTAGAGCTCGACGGTCGTATAGTAATATTTGCAGTGAGCATTGGGCTATGAGTCGTGAGCAGTTTTGCCCAAAGCTTAAGGATTACAGCTCACAGTAAAAAGTCCTGTAAGGACGATAGTTCCCAGGCAGGTGATGAAGCACGCAGTGCGGAATCCCTGCAAAATAAGATTACAAAAAAATCAAAGCGCCGAAGGTGCGACAGAAAATGCCTCTGTCGTTCCTTCAGCACTTTTATAACATTCCGGTCATGAATGCAGGGGTTCCGTGCTTCGCACTCCACCGCCTGCCTTGGAACTGTCGTCACTACGTGACTTTTTTAAGAACTCTAGAACTCTAGAATTCTAGAGTTCTAGAGTTCTCCAAAGCGTTAGGGATTGAAGCGGCATCCTTTTGGAGCGCAACGGAAAAAGATATAGCGGAAAGCCCGACGCGAAGCGGAACGCCCAAAAGAAAGAACTTCAGAAATTCAGAAACTCAAAACCTCAGATTTTTTTAGTGATGAAGTTATGTAGTAATGTAGTAATGTGGTTTTTCACCGAAAAAACTATTTCGTGAAGATTCGTGTGGTTTAGTGGATTTTTCTTTCGTGATTAGGATAAAAAATTGAGGCGCCATATTTCCATGACGCCTCTAGCTTTTAATCTTGTAGACTTGTTATCTTGCAGTATTATTATATCGCTGATGAAATCAAGAATGTTGCAGCAACTGCGATGATAGCATACAATTCAGGGAAAGCTGCGAGAATCAAAGTCTTGCCGAATACGTCGTGACCGTTGCCGATAGCTGTGATACCGTTAGCGCAAAGCTGACCTTGACGGATAGCTGATACTAAACCAACAACGCCGAGGAAGATACCGCAGCTGAATACTGCCAATGCTTGGTTCATAGCGATGTCTGGTGATAAAACACCTTGTAACAAGAAGAAGCCTAAAAAGCCGTACAAACCTTGTGTACCAGGCATAGCACTTAAAACTAAATAGTTGCCGAAAGCTTCGTCGTTCTTTTTCATTGCACCTACTGTTGCGTTACCACCGTATGTTACGCCGAGGGCACTACCGATACCGCATAAACCAATCATAAGAGCGATACCTACATAAGCTAAAACTAATGCTGTTGTCATAATGTTAATTTTTTATTTGTTATTATTTTATTTGATTATTCTTTTTTTAGACGCATCAATGTGTGTTTATTTTAATTGTATCATTGATACGTCTCTACAACTCCTAATTCCTAACTCCTAACTTTCTTAAAAGGTTTATATTCTTTCGCTCCTCCAACGAATCCTGAGTTTTTGTAGAACTCGACGAATGTCAGACGCATAGGGTGTACGAAGGCACTCAATGCCGACAAGGCGATGTTCATGGCATGGCCGAAGACTAATATCAAGACCATCACTATGGTTCCAAGGACTGGCACGTCTGGCTTCATATTCATGGCTAAGTCGTTGAAGACTAATCCTAAGATTGAACCTGACAATCCCAAGGCGAACAATCTGATGTATGAAAGCACGTCGCCGAGGAGTCCTGTTGCCATATTATATGTGTCCCACAATCCAGAGCCGATGTTCTTGAACGGCGCTGCGAATGAGTTGATAGGTCCGTTTAAGAGGTAAACCAAGACTGCACCTACGATGAGGCATACATAGAATGGTGTGCCGATGCCGTCGATGAGGAATGTCACGATGCCGCCTAAGAGCATGATGACCCAGCCTATCGTCGACACTGCTGCACCGAAACCGTAGAGCTTTGTCATATTGATAATCTTGAGGCACATGCCGAACAGTATCTGGAACACACCTATTATCAATGATACATAGAATGCAGAGTAGAGACCTTCTGACTGGAACATGATGCCTTTGAGTTTGTTGACGATAGGTATGTCAACTTCCAACAATGGCACTCCGAAGAATGTTCCGCTGATAGTTCCCATGATGACGGTGCCGAGACCTAAGAAGAAACCGAGCCATAAGATGTTGTTCATATCTTTGAGTTTCTTGCTTAATATCAGAGCTAATGTCACTAGGCATATCAATGCGCCGTAGCCGAGGTCGCCCATACAGAATCCGAAGAACATCACGAAGAATGGCGCGAAGAATGGTGTCATGTCTAACTCCCAGTAAGTAGGGATGGAGTACATATTGCCAATCATCTCGAATAATCTCGCGAATCTTCTGTTCTTGAGTTTGATAGGAGGGTTGTCGACGTTCTTCTCTGGCTCTGTGGCTTCGAAGTAGATGTCTTTGTCGCTGAGCCATGAGATAGTGTCTTTTTCAATCTCTTGTGGCACCCAGCCTTCGAGCATCATAATTTTGTCGTCGGCTAATGAAGAAGCAGCCTCACTGACTTTGTAGAAGTCTGCGTCTTCCTGAACAGCGACTTTATACTCGTTGAGCTTGACGATAGCATCTTCAGCTATCTCGCTGAGATATCGTCTTGTCTCGTTCAACTTGTTTTTAAGATCTTCAAGCTGAGCATTGATCTCCGACTTCGACAATGAAGGAAAATGATATTTCTCAGCATTGATGTTAACTTCCTTATCTTTAGATGTAAGTGTAGTGAAGTATTTGAATCCAGATATTTCGTTGATGATAAAAGCGTTGAATTCTTGTTCCCACTTTTCGTCGTATTTGTTCTGAGGCACGCTGAAGAATCTCAAGTCCCAGTTGTTGTTCTGAATCTGTTGAATCTTCTCTTCAGGGAATTCGCCCCAGAGGTTATAGACGCTGTCTTCTTTCTGAAGAGCCGCAATCTGCTGCTGGATAGAATCTATCTCTGCAAACTTATCATCGATGAAAGCAATCAGTTCTTCGTTACGAAGTTCAGTTGTCAAAGTCTGTTGACCGTTGACTGTTGACTGTTGACCTAGCAGTTTCACTGCATTATTGATATGCTTTATCTCTGTCATCTTAGCTTTCATGACTTCGTCTTGCAGAGTCTGTTTCTTGGCATGTACGTGTACTACGCCGTGTTCACGGAGCTCGATGAGGAATTGCTTGTAGTCGCGATGATAAATAAACATCGTCAATTTTGTCATAGGTGTAATCATAATGCTACCTCCTTCTCTTGACGCATTTTAACTATCTTCTGAGCTGCCTTGGAGAGATTCTCCTCGTCTTCCATGACGCGTTTGATTTTACGTATCGCGTCTTCAAAGCCAGGTATCTGCACCTTTTCATAAAGGTTGACTTTCTGAGTGGTCTTTTTTCTAGCCTTGCTGAGCAGCTCCATCTTACGTACCCAGAATTCGCGTTCCAAGGTGATGTCGATAAGTGACTTCATATATTCTATTCCGTCCAAGATCCACGATGGCATGTTGAACACGCTGAATTCCTTCACTTCATACGATGCGCCTTCATAGACTGGAGTGTTGACACCAGCGATTTTCTTGGTGCTGCATCTGACTTCTTTCACGCTGATGAGGTCAGGCTTGAACTCACCCCAAAGACGTAAGATGTCGCCAGACTGCTGTAAGATACTTTCGAGTCTCTCGTCAAACTCCTCGACTTTTTCCTTCGAGCGTTTCACTTCGAGACGCAGCGCCGACTCCTTGCTCTTGATGGTAGGGAGGGTGCGCACACGTATCTTCAGCTGCTTCTCCAGCTGCTGCATCGATGTTTTATTATATTGAAATTTTATTGCCATAATTTTAAGGTTTTAATTTATTGGCAATTATTCTTCTTTACCAGTCCAATATTTATCCATAAATTCTTTCTTGATAGATACTTCTGATTTAGTGAAGTATTTACCGAAGAGATTCCATGCTGTATCGAGCATCTGGTCTATCTTAAGGTCGACGTCGATAGCGAGCAGGTCGTTAGAATATTCCTTGGCGAAGTCGAGAACACGTTCATCGTAGTTTGTCAAGTCGAAGCCGTTTTCTTGTTTAGTACGAGCGTTGGCGGCGTCGGCATAGAGACGGATACAAGCGTTCATGACCTGTGGGTGGTCGGCGCGTGTCTTCTTGCCGATGACGAGCTGTTTCAAACGTGACAAGCTTCTGAATGGGTCGACGATGACCTTGCCGATTTCGGTGTCTTTACGCAAGAAGAGCTGACCTTCTGTGATGTAACCGGTGTTGTCTGGGATAGCGTGTGTGATGTCGCCTCCAGATAATGTTGTAACAGCGATGATGGTGATAGAACCGCCGCTTGGGAACTGTACCGCTTTCTCATATATCTTGGGCAAGTCGGAATAGAGTGAACCTGGCATTGAGTCTTTAGATGGAATCTGGTCCATACGGTTGGAAACGATACTCAAGGCGTCGGCATATAATGTCATGTCGGTCAAGAGAACCAATACCTTTTCATTCTTGTCTACAGCGAAATATTCTGCTGCTGTGAGCGCCATGTCTGGAACGAGGAGACGTTCAACAGGAGGTGCTTCTGTGGTATTGACGAAAGATACGATATGGTCTAAGATACCGGCATTCTCGAATAAGTTCTTGAAATATAAGTAGTCGTCGTTGGTGAGACCCATGCCGCCGAGGATGATACGGTCGGCCTGTGCCTTCATCGCTACGTTAGCCATGACTTGGTTGAAAGGCTGGTCAGGGTCTGCGAAGAAAGGAATCTTCTGTCCTGACACCAAGGTGTTGTTCAAGTCGATGCCAGCGATACCGGTGGCGATGAGTTCTGATGGCTGCTTACGTTGTACAGGGTTTACAGAAGGACCGCCTATTTCGCGTTCTTCGCCGTCTACTTCAGGGCCACCGTCGATAGGCTGACCGAAGGCGTTGAAGAAACGTCCGCATAACTCGTCGCTGACCTTGAGGGTAGGAGCCTTGCCTAAGAAGATGACTTCGGCGTTGGTAGGAATGCCTTCTGTTCCAGAGAAAACTTGTAAGGTGATCTCGTCGCCCCAGATCTTAACGACCTGTGCCAAACGACCATGTATATATGCAAGCTCATCGAAACCTACGCCTGTAGCCTTTAAGCTGCATGTAGCCTTAGTGACCTGACTGATCTTTGTATAAACTTTTTGAAATGCACTCATATATATAGTTTTTTTATTTTCAATTATTTGATGATTCTTTCCTCAAGGATAGCGTCGGCTTCTTTCTCAGCGCTGAAGAATTCTTCTGACTTGAAGATGGTATAGTTCAACTGTCTGAAAGCATTGATGAGTCTCTTGAAATAGATACCTACTTCTTCGAAATTGTCGAAATTGAACTTAGAACGTGTTATTCCGACGACTTTCTTCAACATATATTCCTGACGTTCCAATGATGTGGAGGCGTCAATCTTGTCGAATGCGTCTTGTTGCAAGATGACGAAGTCAACGAATTCTGACTTCCATAAAGTGATATGGTAGTCGATTGGCACACTGTCGTCACCGAGGATGTTGATTTGTTCCTCTGTTTCTTTACCGCGAATCAAGATGTTGCGAGCTTCGCTTACAATCTCTACCCAGTTTTCATCGAGTTTGTCTTTTGCATATTCAATGAACTCAGGATATTCGAGATATTTGGAATATGAGTCGATGGTGTCGATGGCCGGATAACGTTTGGAGTCGGCGCGGTTTTGTGACAAGGCGTAGAAACAACGTGCAGCTTTCTTTGTAGATTCTGTCACTGGTTCTTTCAAGTTACCGCCAGCAGGTGAAACAGTACCGATGAATGTTACAGAACCAGTCTCTCCATTGTTGAGATAAACGATGCCGGCACGTGCGTAGAATCCTGCTATGATTGCTGACAAGTCCATAGGGAAGGCGTCTTGTCCTGGGAGCTCTTCCAAACGGTTCGACATCTCACGCAATGCCTGAGCCCAACGTGATGTGGAGTCGGCGAGCAAGAACACTTTCAATCCCATCGCACGATAATATTCTCCAATTGTCATAGCAGTGTAGACTGATGCTTCACGAGCAGCTACAGGCATGTTGGAGGTGTTGGCGATGATGGTTGTTCTTTCATATAATGATCTTCCGGTACGAGGGTCGTCAAGATGAGGGAACTCAGCGAAGATCTCCACAACTTCGTTGGCGCGTTCGCCACATGCTGCCATGATGATGATGTCGGCATTAGCGTATTTTGCCAATGAGTGCTGGAGAACAGTCTTGCCTGTACCGAAAGGTCCAGGGATGAAACCAGTACCACCTTCAAGAATAGGATTCATGGTGTCGATGACACGGATACCTGTCTCCAACAGACGGAATGGACGTGGTTTGTTCTTATATGCTTTGACGGCGAGCTTCACTGGCCATTTCTGTACCATAGTGACATTGTGAATCTCACCTTCTTTATCTTTCAATGTTGCGACGACATCATTGATGGTGTATTCGCCTTCTGCAACGATAGTCTCGACGGTGTATTCGCCTTCAAACTTGAAAGGCACCATGATCTTATGGTCGAGCCAGTTTTCTTTTACGTTGCCGAGCCAGTCGCCAGCGATGACTTTATCACCGACTTCTGCCAATGGTGTGAATGACCATTTCTTATCGTCTTCGAGGGCTGGTGTGTAGAGACCTCTCTTCAAGAAGACACCGTCCATTTTGTCAAGGTCGTTCTGAAGTCCGTCGAAGTTCTTCGACAACAGACCAGGACCGAGTTCTACTTCAAGCATATGTCCTTCGAACTCTACCTTAGAGCCTGGTTTAAGACCACGTGTGCTTTCGAATACCTGAACGTATGCAATGTCGCCAATAATCTTGATGACCTCGGCCATCAGTTTTTCTTCACCTAGATAGATGAAGCATATCTCGTTTTGGAAAACGTCACCTTCAATACGAACCAAGACTAAGTTGGAGATGATACTTACTACTTTACCTAATGTCTTATTCATGTTATGTGTTTTTAATTATATATCAAATTCTTTAGCAAACTGAAACTCGTTCT
>JAZKYG010000144.1:0-27417 GCA_045612025.1 Bacteroidales bacterium | reverse complement strand
AAACCGTCATCGCCGCCTGCTTCTGTATCTAACAAACCTAAGATGTCAAATACGAATGATTGGAACAATTGTTTTAACAATTCCAACTCCTGAGCGTTAATTTTTGCGTTGCCGTCTTTAACTGTGTTAACGACTCTGACGGCTTCGAACAAGTTAGCAATTACGACAGGGCTGTTGAAGTCATCGTTCATTGCTTCGTAACAAGCGTCCATGATTTTTTGTACGCCTAACTCTTCAGCGCCTTCTGTAGCGGCGAGAGTATTAGCAATTTTAACGGCTTCCATCAAGCGTTTGTATCCTTTTTCTGCAGCTTGCAATGCTTCATTAGAGAAGTCGACAGTGCTACGATATTGAGCTTGAAGTACGAAGTAACGTATTGTCATTGGTGGATAAGGACGTTCCAAGAGTGCATGGTTACCAGCGAAGAAGTCTTCAAGTGACATTGCATTGCCGAGAGACTTACCCATCTTCTGTCCGTTCAATGTAATCATATTGTTATGCATCCAATATTTAACTGGCTGCTTGCCGCCATTGAATGCCATTGACTGAGCGATTTCTGATTCATGGTGTGGGAAGAGCAAGTCCATGCCACCGCCGTGGATATCGAATTGTTCACCGAGATATTTGCAGCTCATTGCTGAACATTCAGCGTGCCATCCTGGGAATCCCTCACCCCAAGGTGAGTTCCAACGCATGATGTGTTTTGGTTCAGCTTTCTTCCACAATGCGAAGTCGGCACCATTTCTCTTTTCAAGCTGACCTGCAAGTTCGCGAGTGTTGTTGAGCATTTCCTCAACATTACGTCCTGAAAGGATACCATAACGGAAGTCTTTGTTATATTTTTCAATGTCGAAATAGACGGATCCATTTGATTCGTAAGCATAACCGGCGTCAAGGATTTTCTGAATCATCTCTATCTGTTCGATAATATGACCTGAAGCATGTGGTTCAATAGAAGGACGTAACACATTAAGCTTATCCATGCTTACATGGTATCTGTCTTTATAATATTGTGCCACTTCCATTGGTTCAAGGTTCTCAAGGCGAGCTTTCTTTGCAATCTTGTCTTCACCTTCGTCAGCGTCGTGTTCGAGGTGACCTACGTCTGTGATGTTACGGACGTAACGCACCTTATAACCGAGATGTTTGAGGTAACGGAACACAAGGTCGAAAGTGATTGCTGGCCGAGCATGACCGAGGTGAGCGTCACCGTAAACGGTTGGACCGCAGACATACATTCCCACATGAGGAGCGTTGAGAGGCTTGAATAACTCTTTAGAACGAGTTAAGCTATTGTATATAAAAAGGTTGTTTTCCATTATGACGAATTTTTCAATAATATGCAAAGGTACGATTTATTTTGAGAGATAAAATATAAAGATGTGTTATTTTTCTTAAAAAAATTTCTTCCTTTTTTGATTTTAATTGTTTACATTTGCGAGATATAAAACTCATTTTAGAAATTATTTAACACAATTACACTATGTATAATAGATTTCAAGAATATTTACAAAAGGAATTAGCTCAGATTGAAGCTGATGGTTTATATAAGAACGAACGTATTATCGAAAGCGCACAAGGTGCTGAAATAGTTGTCAAAGGCAAGAAATGTCTCAACTTCTGTGCTAACAACTATCTCGGTTTAGCTGATAACCCACTGCTTATTGAAGCTGCAAAGAAAGGTATGGACGCTCGCGGTTTCGGTATGTCATCTGTACGTTTCATCTGCGGCTGCCAGGACTTGCACAAAGAATTAGAAGCTAAGATTTCTGAGTTCTTCGGCACCGAAGACACTATCTTATATGCTGCATGTTTCGACGCCAACGGTGGTGTGTTCGAACCATTGTTAGGACCAGAAGACGCTATCATCTCCGATGCATTGAATCACGCTTCCATCATCGACGGCGTACGTCTCTGCAAGGCACAACGTTTCCGTTATGCAAACGCTGATATGGCTGATCTTGAAGCTCAACTCCAAGCAGCAAAAGACTGCCGTTTCAAACTTATCGTTACCGACGGTGTATTCTCAATGGACGGCAACGTATGTCCTTTAGACAAGATTTACGAACTCGCACAGAAATATGACGCTATGGTCATGGTTGACGAAAGTCACTCTGCAGGCGTTGTTGGCGTAACTGGTCGCGGTGTGACAGAACGCTTCAACCTCAAAGGCCAAATCGAAATCATCACTGGCACTCTCGGCAAGGCTTTCGGTGGCGCAATGGGAGGATTCACCACAGGTAAGAAAGAAATCATCGATATGTTACGTCAACGCTCACGTCCTTACTTATTCTCCAACTCAATGGCACCAGGTCTCGTAGCAGCTGGTATCCGTATGTTCGAGATGATGAGCGAGACTAACGAACTCCAAGATAAATTACACGCTAACACCGAATACTTCATCAGAGAGATGGTGGCTAAAGGCTTCGACTGCAAACCATCAGAGTCAGCTATCTGCGCAGTAATGTTATACGACGCTCCTCTATCACAGAAGTTCGCAGCTCGTATGCAAGACGAAGGCATCTTCGTAACAGGATTCTACTACCCTGTCGTTCCTAAAGGACAAGCTCGTATCCGCGTACAGATTTCAGCAGCTCATGAAAAAGAACATCTCGACAAATGTATCAACGCATTCGTCAAGATAGGTCAAGAATTAGGAGTTATAAAATAATCATCAACCAAAACGTAAATTGTTATGAAAAAGATATTAATCATAGGTTCCGGCGGACAAATCGGAACTGAGTTAGTAAAGAAACTCCGTAGCATCTACGGCAATGAAAACGTAGTGGCCAGCGACTTACGACAACTCACCGGAGAAATTGTAGAAAATGGTCCTTTTGAAAGAATAGACTCAACAAGTATAGTACAAATCATAGAAGTCGTAAAGAAATACAATATCGACACCATCTACAACCTCGCTGCTATCTTATCAGCAACAGCAGAATTAAACCCAATGTTGGGCTGGAACGTCGGTATAGGCAGTCTTATCAACTGTCTTGAAATAGCACGTGTCTTCAACTGCGCTCTCTTCACTCCTTCTTCTATCGGTGCTTTCGGTCCTAACACTCCAAAGGACTTCACACCTCAAGATACTATCCAACGTCCTACTACCATCTACGGCATCACCAAGGTCACAGGCGAGATGTTGAGTGATTATTATTTCAGACGTTACGGCGTTGACACACGTTCTGTACGTTTCCCTGGTTTGATTTCAAGCCTCACATTACCTGGCGGCGGAACAACAGACTACGCAGTGGAGATTTACTACGCCGCTGTCAAAGGCGAGAAATTCATCTGTCCTATCGAAAAAGGAACATTCATGGATATGATGTATATGCCTGACGCTTTGGATGCTATGATCAATATTATGGAAGCGGATCCTAACAAACTCGTTCACCGCAACTCTTTCAACTTGACTTCAATGGCGTTCGACCCAGAAATCATCTACAACTCTATCAAGAAATACATTCCAGACTTTGAGATGGAATACCAAATAGATCCTATCAAACAAGCGATTGCCAACTCATGGCCAAACAGCTTAGACGACAGCTGCGCTCGCAACGAATGGGGCTGGAGTCCAAAATACGACCTCGACAAGATGACGGTCGATATGATAGATTCATTAAGAAAAAAAATGGGACTTTAAAGTCCCATTTTTTATTTGCGTTCTTTAATCCATGTCTGTGATCTTCCGACCCAACCTCTTTTATCAAGAGAACCTCTTAAGGTTATTGTGTTGTCTTCCTCGTTATAGGAAATCTTAGCATAATAAGTCTTCTTTGACTCTGGTTCGTAAATAGTGCCATTCACCAACATACCGTCTTTACCTTCCATATCCTTCACGATAACCAAACCTTTGTTTGGACTGTTTGGATTCTCTTCACCATTCTTAAAGGCTTTGACAATCTGTCCGTAATAAAGGCCATTGTCACCTTGATAGATATTGACAAGAGCTTTTACAGCACCTGTTTCATCATCAACAGTATACCATTCACCTACAATCTTGTCAATTTGAGCCGATGCCATCATCGAGCTGAAAGCTAATACTAATAGTAAAAGACATTTTTTCATAGTGTTAAAATTTTAGTTAATAATTATTATTTAATCCACGTCTGCGATCTTCCAATCCATCCTCTTTTGTCGATAGAACCTCGCAGCGTTATGGTATTATTTTCTTTATTATAATAAATCTTTCCGTAATAATCCTTCTTTCCTTCCGGTTCGTAGATGATACCGTTTTTCAATATGCCATCCACAGCTTCCATGTCTTTAATGACGACCATATTCTCAAAGCCTGTGTCTTTCAACTCCTGCCCTTTCCAGAAGACTCTTATTATCTTGCCGTAATAAAGGCCGTTGTCACCCTGATAAAACTCCACGATACCTTTGGTCTCGCCAGTAACATCATCGACTGTACGCCATTCGCCCAAGATTTTCTCCACCTGAGCTGAAGCAAACATAGAAGAGAGAAATAATATTATTAATAAAAGGTGTTTTTTCATAATTTTCGTAACTAAAAAACTCAGAATCTCAAAAACACAAAATCTCAGAACTAAGGCTGTGGGCTTTTGAACTAACAACCAACTCATAGACTTATAGTCTTGTTGTCTTAAAAACCTCATACCCTTAGTTCCTCACCTCCTAATTCCTAATTAATTCTTCGATTACTACAGGATAGTGTTGATATTCTAGTTTGTGGATTTTTGCTGCCAGACTATCTGCTGTCTCACCTTCTTCGAGAGAGACCTGTGCCTGGAAGATTATAGCTCCGCTGTCGTAACATTCATTGACGTAATGTATTGTGATGCCAGAAACTTCTTCTTTAGCAGCAACAACTGCCTCATGGACGTGTTCTCCATAGAATCCTTTACCGCCGTATTTTGGCAACAAGGCAGGGTGAATATTGACGATCTTATTTGGGAAAGCATCAATGAGATGTTTTGGAAGAAGCCATAAGAAACCTGCCAATACAACAAGGTCGATGTTTTGTTCCACGAGTTCCTTGGTGAAGTCCTCGCTCTTGAACTCAGCTCTGTTGATAATCTTACATGGAATTCCTAAGTTCCTAGCTCTCTCAATTGCGTATGCATTAGGATTGTTACAAATCACATTTACGATCTCTACTTCCTTGTTATCTGCAAAATATTCTGCTATTCTTTGTAAGTTGGTGCCTCCTCCTGAGACAAATATCGATAATCTTTTCATATTTAATATTAATTTTCATTCACAATTAAAAACTCTCACGACCTCATTCGGTTCCATATCAAACCACACAATACATTCATCACCAGAATGTGTCTTTCTCTTGTTAAAGGATTTTCCGTCACCCAGACACATCTCCTTAACAGAAATCAAAGATAAACCTTTTATCGTTTCGTTGTTATTATTTTTTAACATTATGCTTCCATCTTCATTTACTCTATATTCCAAAGCTCGAAGCTGCTGCTGATATGTCATATATTTCGCTATTGTCGTAGGCAGCAGCAAATGATTGTCGCGCATATCTGACATTCTCTTCAACGCATTGTTAAATCCTTCTCTAGCGACATACTTGCCATCTTTCATATCCCAATAGCCTCGTTCTATTTGCACCCAAGGCGCATAGAAATGTGTTATGAAGACATATCTCAAGTCAAGGAGTTTGTCAAGCTTATCCTGTGCCAGATAATAATCCCAGCCCCAGTTCTCTCCAGGTTCCATAGTATATGGAGTCGACCAAAGTAATATGTCAGAATATGAAGGGTGATATCCTACTTTAGGCATTGGCAACGCATCACCGAAGCCTGGATACGGACGCATCAGTTCGTTATCAAAGACATAATCCACAAACGGACGCGGTATCATCTCCTCATACGAAGCGTTAAAGAGATATTTCACATCATATTTTCTCCACAAGTCATAAGCATAATATGGCGATGTTGAATCCAAACCGTCACATACCAGATCTTCTCTGTTATTCATCGCACCATTGTTATAGCCATGGTCTATCCATGATGGCGATGCAAAATGTTCTTTCATGAAAGCAAGAGCTTCTTCAAGATATTCGCGATTTGAAGTATACTGTTCCGGAGTATGAAGACAAACATCGAAACCTAGGTCTCTAAGCTGTTGCAAGAAATCAAAGAAGGATTCATCTGTCTTTATCGTGGCATGCAATCCTGGGAAGTCCGGATTTTTTTCAAAGTTAGTAACAGAATCCGGATTATGATAAAACACGCTCTTTGTCACAGGCACGTCATAATAAGCGAAGCCTCCTATCGCATCTTCTGCATTCTCCACTTCCTCGCTTCCGAAATATGTGGCACGATGTGTCTTGATGTCTGTCCAATCTGCATGTTCGGTCCAGATGAATGCCGACTCATAACCATCAAAAACAGGCATGATACGAGGCAGTTCCGCCTTATCTGTCAAGGAAATCACGAAAGAAGACTTTTGCACATCGCCATCTTTCATCGATGTCGATGAGTTATCTATATAATAATAAGATGTATCTAAAAGCTCATAACGCATCAACAGATGGTCGTAATAATAATCAGCATTGATATATGCTGTAGCGTTTTCAACATCCAACTGAACAGATGACACATCATCAGGATGATAGAGATTCAACTGTCTGTCACCGCAAGAAAGAGAAAATCCTTCCTTATCCAAATAATATACATTCTGATAATCACAGCTATCGACAAAAGGATTTCTTCTGTAAACAGTAAAGTCATCATTCAAGAAAGGAATTATCAAGGACGACCTCAAGACCCTTACGTCATTGTTGTAGGCAGTTTCTAAATTAAAATTAACATTAGAATCGTTTTCTTCTGATATAATCAGTTGAACTTTGAACGCTGAACTTTGAACGCTGAACTTTGAACTTTGAGGCTCTGAGATTTTGAGATTTTGAAATTCAGAAGTTTGGAAATCAATAGTGTCGTTATCAGCAATCAAGGAATAAAACAAAGATAATGGTTTTGTCAAAGGCTTATCATTTTCATCAGCAAGGACTATCTGATTTCTTTTTTCTGAATAAAGAACGTTAACAGATTTTGTGTTAAAGACATTTTTCAAATCTTTAGGCAAAGCATATTCCTCAACCTCATCAAGATAATTTGGAATGTTAAAATATCTTAAATCAAAACTGAAGTCATCAATAAAGAATGTTTCTTTCTTATCATTCAATATGTAACAGTTAAGTTCTGAATCTTTAATGACATCATTAGGGAGGCTTAATGACAAAGCATTATCATACCATTGATTTTCCACAAATCTCTCTGACAAAGGATAAGACTTCCAGAATGTTGTATTGCCGTCTTTTTTTACTGAAATAACGAAAACCGAATTCAGTTTATGCTCAGCCTTAATCTTCATATCTATTGAAATCAAGGCATTAGCATTTTTAATGCTATCATCTATATTGTAATTAAAACCGAAGGCATATATCATATCCGAAGGACACGCACACACATAACGGTCCGAGAAAGCAGCAGCATCCTCTACGCGTAGTATATTTTTCCATATCGAGTTCTCACATTCTTCCTCAAAGTCATTGAAGAATGTCTTTGAATAATCCTGATTAGGATTATCATCTTTACAGCTTACGAGCGAAATTATTATTGATAAAATCAGCGATAAAAAAGATATTTTCTTAAGCAGATTAGCCATAGGTTTTTACTTTCTTTCTTCCGTTTACAGTTTGTAAAACATTGTAAACCATTGCTTCAATAGTATAATCTTTGGGATAAGGCACTATCGGTGCAAGATTTTCAATTCGAGTTGAAAGATACTTAAAAAAACGTTTGTCAGAGAATATTTTTCCAGACAAAATAATCGCGTCTATTTTACCTTCAAGCGACACATAATGAGATGCTATCTCTTTGGCTATCTGATACGACATGACATCCAGAATTGTATCTGTTCTGTTATCCTGCGACGACATTATCTCATCGCAGGAGTTGGTATATACATAAGAGTGGAATGTAGCATTTCTGTTAATAAGCTTTAACATCTCTTCTTTGGTATAATGTTTTTTAAACAACATATCTATCACATTCGACACTGGCATCGTTCCTGTCTCAAAGAATCCCATTGGTCCGAATCCCATATAAGCCTGATTCACATCTACCACGCGTCCATTTTTATGAGCAGCCACAGAGACATTTCTGTCGCTCACATGACAGAATATGATGTTCATATCTTCATATTTTTCATTAAGAGATCGAGCATATTTATTTGACAGATATTTATGTACGAGCGCATGGAAAAGCGACTTCCTCCTTGTTATCGGATGAGCAAAGAAGGATGCCATCTCTGAACGCTCATCAACGGAAGCAGGATCAACGACCAATGACTTCAAGCGCAAAGTATTGGCGATGGTAAATGCCAGAAGTCCAGCCATATTTATCACATCATCTCCTCCCACTCCATCTATCATATCGCCAACCATAATTTTATCAATCTCATAGATACCCGACTCGCAAGGTTTAAGCAAACCGCCCTCCGCCACCACATATTCTATCGACTTTATATCAACAGCATCCTGACGCAGCTGGTTCATAATGGCGTCACGACGAAACGGGAGCTGGTCAATGACATTATCCATCAATATAAAATCCTGTTTCGTATGGTCTATATCTTTATGGTATATTATATTTTCACCTTTGCTGACAGCTATTCTTGTATAGAATATCTCAGTGCTTATAGCTAAAATCATTGTTGACATATTGTTAATTTTTAACAATTCAACAATAAAAAAGCGATAAAGTTTTAAACCTTATCGCTTTATTTGAGTATCGTATTTATCTTTATCAATCCACATTATCGTGAAGGAATGAGTTGCTTTCACGCAGTCCTTTTTCCTTATTAGAAGAATAAGATGAAAGCTGTTGTTCCTCATTATCATTGAAGATATTAACGCCCATACGTTTGTATGCTGGTTCGTTTTCCATTTCTTCAATATGCGCTATTGACCTGAAATTCATGTTAAGAGATGACAGACGTTGACGGCGAAGCATTTCCTGTTTGCTTACTTCTGCATTCTCCTGTTCTGTCTTGACCTTATGTTTGACAAGAGTCTGAGTATCTGCGCTATCTCTAACGTATGATGTTATTCCATAATCCTCATCGTCATCATTATTATTGAATGGATTGTTATAGACGCGAGTTGTAGGTGTTGTTGTATTTACATTTCTGTCAGAAGATGTTCCTGTATTTCTTGTTGGATTGAATCCGCTGCCGCCACCGATGTTATCATCTTCATCATCAGCGCCGAGGGTATGAATCTTCTTGTTTTCTTTTTCTTTAGGTTCAAAAGAAATAGGTTCTTCCACTTTTCTCCTGTCGATGACCTGAATTTCTGGTTCTGGTTCCGGTTTATCGAACTTACATAACTCTTGCTGAGGTTCTTCTGCTGGAGCACTTCCAGTCAAGTCGCAATACATTCTATGCACTTTCACGTCGCTTTCGTTATCTGCCAAGACTTGACGTTTATCGTTACCCTCATTGAAACCAGTAGCGATGAGTGTGACATTGATACCATCACCTAGTGCGGCATCTTCGCCATTACCCCATATCACTTCAGAGCAGTTTCCTGTTGCATCTTGTACGTATTCTGTTATTTCCATAACCTCATCGAGAGACACTTCATCGTTTCCTGATGTGATATATATGAGGATATTCTTAGCGCCCTTGATATCAGAGTCGTCGAGGAGTGGAGAATGGACTGCCTCTTCCACAGCGCGTATCGCTCTGTCTTCGCCTTCAGCGTAACCTGAACCCATGATTGCCTTACCGCTGTTACGCATAACGGTATTGACATCCTGGAAGTCGACGTTGACATAACCTGTCACAGTAATGATTTCAGCTATACCTTTAGCAGCAGTTTTGAGCACGTCGTCAGCCTTTTTGAAAGCCTGAGTCAGTTTCATGTCACCGTATTCATCACGAAGTTTGTCGTTGCTGATAACGAGGAGAGTATCGACATGTTTACGGAGTTCTGCTATACCGTCGAGAGCTTGTTGTTGTCGGCGTTTGCCTTCACAGCTGAAAGGCATAGTCACGATTCCGACTGTTAGTATATCAAGTTCTCTTGCCACTGAAGCCACGACAGGAGCAGCGCCTGTACCAGTGCCGCCGCCCATACCTGCAGTGATAAACAACATCTTTGTGTCTTCACCGAGTATCTCACGCAATTCGTCTGTCGTTTCCAAAGCCGCATCACGACCTACATCTGGTTTGTTACCAGCACCCAAGGCACGTTTTCCGAGATGCACCTTCATAGCCACAGGACTTTTTTCAAGAGCCTGATAGTCAGTATTACAAAGTATAAAATCAACACCTTGGATACCTTCGGTAAACATGTGAGTAACAGCATTGCTACCGCCGCCACCAACGCCAATGACTTTGATGATGTTAGGTCTTTCTTCCTTAGTGTCGAATTTAATTAATTCTGTCATAGTTATTTATTATTTGTCTGTAATATCCTTGTCTAAGTTTTCTGATTTGAAGATCTTTGATATTGTCGTGATAATGTTACCGAGTGTGAAGCTGCTTGTTTTTGTTTCGCCTTCGTTTTCTTCTTCATCTTCTACATCAATGTCGTCAGCAACATTTGTCACCACACCTTTGACAGGTCCGTTTGCAACGCCTTCGCTCTTGCCTCTCTTAAGGTCGTTTTCATATTTTGCTATACCTTCTATCACAAGACCGATACCTGTTGAATATAAAGGACTTGCCAAATCTTCAGATGTCTCGTTTGCAAGATATTCATTAGGATATCCTAATCTTACTTCAAGACCTGTCTTGAACTCTGCGAGCTGACGGATATGTTTCATCATCGCGCCACCGCCAGTAAGAACGATACCTGCTATAAGCTTATGTTCTGAGTTGACTTTTTGAATTTCAAAGTTCACGAGGTCGAATATCTCTTCAAGACGAGCCTGGATGATGTTTGCCAAGTTCTTGAAAGAAATCTCTTTTGGTTCGCGACCGCGTATTCCTGGGATTGAAACGACTTCGTCTTCACTGTTTTCGCTTGCCACTGCGGAACCGAACTTAACCTTGATTTCCTCAGCATGTTTCTTGATGATTGAGCAACCTTGACGGATGTCTTCTGTGATGATATTGCCTCCGAAAGGAATAACCGCTGTGTGGTAAATTATTGAATCGTAGAACACAGCGATATCTGTTGTGCCACCACCTATATCGACGATAGCGACGCCTGCTTCTTTTTCATCTTCACCGAGCACTGCTGCAGCTGATGCTATAGGTTCGAGAATCATATTCTCCATCTCGAGACCAGCATGCTCTATACACTTGATGATGTTCTTAACGGCTGAAGTCTGTCCGATGATGACATGGAAGTTTGCTTCAATCTTATTGCCGACCATACCTTTAGGACGTACTCCCACTTCACCATCAACGATATATTCCTGAGGTATAACATTGATAATCTCTTCACCAGGAGAGACACCAATCTTATACATATCTTGTCTTAACTTATCGAGTTCTTGATCCGATATTTCAATATCAGCGTTCTCTCTGATCAACACGCCACGATGTTGAAGACTCTTTATATGATGACCTGCTATACCGACATTAACGCTTTTAATATCGACCTTAGATTGTTCTGACGCTTCAGCCACAGCGCGTTTAATAGCATCTACAGTCTCTTCGATATTAAAAACCATACCCCTCTTGACGCCGGTTGACTCTGTCTTGCCGTAACCGCGTATCTCTATTTTTCCATTAGGCATTTTCTCGCCAACAATACAGGCGATTTTTGTCGTGCCGATATCTAGACCAACTATATATACAGGATCGCTCATATCTTCTTGTTTTTTATTTTGGTACAAACTACTTGGTTTTTATAATTCAAATTTATTTCTTTATAATTATCGAGTTCAGGATTTCCTTGCATTTTATCAAAGAAATGCTTCATTTTTAACAATTTCTCTCCAATATAATTAACATCGCCAAAGATAACAATAATATTCGTGTTATTCACGGAAAAAATGTAATTTTTCTTCTTGTCATAATGAATTTGTCTGACACAACTTTTGGCGTAATCATCGTTTAAAACTTCCTTTATAAGATTGAATGTCCGAGGCAATTCCGTCTTGGCATAATGCTCATCATTGACGTTGCCCAACTTGTCGACAGGGAAGCTAAGTCCACTCGCTATCAGAAGTCGTGGAACATACTGAGTGCTATTTGGGAAGAGGTTTCCTTCAGCGTCAACATATACCGATTTTCCATTTTTGCCATATATACGAGCTATCGGTTCGCATTCCGTTATCTCAACGTCGAGATATGCCTGAAGATTGATGTCTGCCTCGACATTGATGATCCAAGGATTTGCATTCAAGGCATTGACAACAGAATCGACATCTATCATATTGAGCTGATTATTGTTTGCCGTATCGCATATATCAAGTATCATCTTATAAGTCTTGTCATAGTCCACGAATCCCTTTTCTGTCTTTCTTAGGATTTCCAAGTTGACATCTTTAAGATTATCATGAAAATGCTCGTAGGCGCAATACACCGACAATGCGATCAGTGCCGACAGCGTGAATACGAGTAATAATATGTTAAGGACTTTTCTCATGACTTAAGCAATGTTTCTATTTGTGGTACAAAACGATCGATATCTCCGGCTCCCATTGTCACAATAAGTTCCGGTTTCATTTTCTTTATCGTATCAAGAAGGTCTTCCTTCTGACATATCTGTTTTTTATTACATGAGATCTTTTCAAGCAAGACCGACGACGTCACTCCTGGCATCGGTTTTTCGCGAGCCGGATAAATCTCCATCAGCAGCAACTGGTCGGCGAGCGACAGAGCCTCTGCGAATCCATCCATGAAATCCTTTGTTCTTGAGAACAGATGAGGCTGGAACACCAACGTCAGCTTCTTGTCTGGAAATATCATCTTGACAGCCTTCAACGACGCCTTGATTTCTTCTGGATGATGTGCGTAATCATCGATATAACACACCTTCTCATTATTGACTCTTATGTCAAAACGACGAGCCACGCCTTGGAAAGTAGCGAGTCCTTCTCTTATGGTTTTCATGTCGATACGAAGTTGCAGACATGCCATGATAGCAGACAAGGCATTCATGACGTTATGCTCTCCAAAGAGTTGCATCTTATATTCTCCGAAATCCATGCCCTCTGATGTCACGACTGAAAATCTTGTCATGCCATCAACGACTCTCACGTTACGAGCCATAACGTCGGCATCCTTAAATCCGTAAGTGAGTTTCTTCCTGTCAGTCTCGATAGGAAGAGCTTGATTGCATATAACCACGCCTTCAGGTTTTGTCTTTCCTACGAACTGATTGAAAGCTTCAAACACTTGCTGCTCGTCTCCATATATATCGAGATGGTCAGCATCTATTGACGTTACTATGCTGATATAAGGCGTTATCTGCAAAAACGATCTGTCGAATTCGTCAGCCTCCATCACCACGACTTCATCGTTTTCATCGCCTATGATTACGTTGCTGCCTATGTTCTTTGCTATCCCGCCTATGAAAGCCGACATCGGTTTTTGCGCATAATGCAAGAGATGAGACACCAATGATGTCACCGTCGTCTTGCCATGGCTGCCAGCGACAGCTACGGTATCGCACTGACGAGATATCTCCCCCAGCACCTGAGCGCGTTTTATTATCCTCACGCCTTTCTCACGAAGATAGGCCAATTCCTTTGAATCAGCAGGTATGGCTGGAGTGAGTATCACAAGGTCCACCACTTCTGGTATCAATGCAGGATCATCTTCGTAATGAACAAGAATGCCTTCTTCTTCCAATTTCTTGGTCAATGGCGACGGTGTCTTGTCATAACCCGACACCTTACATCCTTTGTTATAGAAATAACGAGCCAAGGCGCTCATACCGATGCCACCTATACCCAAGAAATATATGTTTTGTTCAGCAATCTTATTCATGACAAATATTATTTATTCAATATCATTTCTATCTGATCTACAATATCCTCTGCCGCATTAGGTCTAGCGAACTTAGCGATATTGACTTTCATTTCATTTTGTTTGTCGACATCTCCCAACAGGTCGAATACCAAAGGAAGCAGTTCTTTCTCTGTCTCTGAGTTCTTCACTATCATAGCCGCATTGGCATTCACGAGACTCATAGCGTTTTTAGTCTGATGATCCTCTGCTGCTGTTGGCAGCGGCACGAACACCACCGCCTTATGAAGCAGCGATAGTTCTGATATCGACATCGCGCCAGCACGAGATATCACCACGTCGGCGGCGGCGTATGCAAGATCCATCCTGTCGATGAAGACCGTACATTTTATTCTGTCTTGAAGTCCGTTTTCCTCAACTTCTTTAATAGCCTTTTCATAATAATGACTACCAGTCTGCCATATCATCTGATAGTCGTTTCCTTTAAAAGAAGCGAGCTGTGCAGAGATGCCTCTGTTGATTCCAAGAGCACCCTGACTTCCTCCTACCAACAATATCGTCTTCTTTTCAGGTTCGAGACCAAAGAACTTAACGCCTTCATCTCTTCTGTCATCCATCGGGACAATATTATTTCTCAACGGGTTACCTGTCAATACTATCTTGTCTTTTGGAAACCACTGTTCCATATTGTCGTAAGCCACACATATCTTGGCGGCTTTCTTAGCTACTATCTTATTTGTTATTCCCGGATAGGAATTCTGTTCTTGTATCACGATAGGTATGCCCATAGAAGCCGCTGTCTTCATAGTAGGGCCGCTGGCGAATCCGCCCACGCCTATCACGACATCAGGTCTGAATCTCTTCAATATCTTCCTTGCGTTTATCATGCTGCTGACAAGCTTGAACGGGAAACTGAGATTATCCAATGAAAGTTCTCTCTTAAATCCGCTTATCCACAATCCCTCTATAGGATAGCCAGCCTTAGGCACTCTATCCATCTCCATACGGTTCTTGGCACCTATAAAAAGTATATCAGCCTGAGGATAACGTTTCTTCAAGCTGTCGGCGATTGCTATAGCAGGAAAGATATGACCTCCTGTACCACCGCCACTAATTATCACTTTCGGTTGTTGTGAGTTCATTTTTTCTTTCATTTATTTTATCTATTTCTTTTGATACACTCAATATTATTCCAAAGGCAGCGCCTGTAAACAGCAGCGACGTTCCTCCCATACTTATGAACGGCAGAGGCTGTCCCGTCACCGGGAACACGCCAGTGGCGACCCCCATATTCACCATAGCCTGCATAACCATCATAAACGCCAGGCCGAAGGCTGTAAAGCCTCCAAACGACTGAGGTATCGTGACCATGATCCTTATTGCCCGATACAGCAAGATAAGATACAGCAACACTACAAATGCGCCTCCCAACAAGCCATATTCCTCTACTATAATGGCAAAGATGAAATCAGAATATGGATGTGGAAGATAGTTACGCTGCGTGCTTCTTCCTGGAGCCTTGCCGAAGAGACCACCTCCCGCGATGGCTATCTTAGACTGTATCGACTGGAAGTCTTCCGCATCAGCTTCCTTGGCAAGCTGCTCTGCGCTCTTTTCTTCAGAACTAAACTTAGACGCAAAACTTTCCACACGTTGTCCCCAAGCACCTAACCTACCTTTATCTTCAGAAAAATTCAGCACTATCAAGATATAAAGACTCATGATAACCAATGCCGATGCAAGGAAAACCATAAGATATTTCATATTGATTCTTCCAACAAACAGAAGCACCATGCAACTGGCAAACAAGATACCCGCTGTCGAGAAGTTCTCTGGGAATATAAGTCCCACAACCGCCAATACCGGCAGCATCAATGGAACAAACGCACTTTTAAAACTCTTTATCTCATCCTGTCTTATCGTCAGTTCCCTCGCCAAATAACCAACCAAGGCTATTTTGGCGAAGTCACTACTCTGAAATGAAATGCCGAATATATATATCACACGTTGGGCCTCATTAATGTCAGCGCCAAAACCTAAAGTATACGCCAACAATGGAATCGAGACCCAGAATGCTATCTGAAACAATCTGGAATAATAAGTATATTTCACGAGATGCACACCATATACAGCGGCCAAGCCCAAAGCCAAAGTGATTGCATGACGCAACAAGACGTATGTATTGTTACCATCATACTTAGCATTGGCATAAGTACCAGTCGCGCTATACACTGCCATCAGAGACACCAACGACAAAATGGCGACAATCATCCAAATGACACGGTCTCCTTGAAATAACTTATTAAACAGTTTCATTATTTTTATTTTAAAGAATAAACGTATTTTTTGAAATCATCACCTCTGTCCATATATGAACTATAGTCCGCATTGACATGCATAGCAGGAGAAAGCATCACGTTATCACCAGACTCTGCCATAACAGCAGCCAATCTCACAGCCTTCGCCAATGAGTCACAGTCAATGACTTTGTCTTTCAAGATCTCATCATAAACCTTATGCATCTTTTCTGTATCATTGCCAATACATATTATAGCCTTGACGTGTCTCTTCACTTGCGCGACCAAGTCTTCACAATCGTTGTTATTGCCATAAGTGATCCATATCACTGGCTGATACATATTGTCGAATGAGAACCATGTAGCCTCTGTTGAGCATGCTGCAGAGTCGTCATAATATGTAACGCCATCAACAATGTCAACATATTCATATCTATATTTCACATTTTCAAAATCACAGAAAGCCTGCTTGATGCTTTCTTTTCTTATCTGACTCATCTTTGATGTGATGGTAGCAGCTGTCGTCATTGTCGCTGTTCTTCTACCTTGCTTCGCCAATTGTTCTAAAGTCATAATATCTAGTGTGTTATATATCGTTATCTAATTTTCAATGTTAATATCGCTACCGCTGCCAGGATTATGCTTATGATCCAGAAGCGGAATGTTATCTTGGTCTCGTGATAAAGCTGCGATGAGCCTTTGAACATGACCTTGCATCCCGGGTCGTTTTTCTCCACCAATGCCAATGATGTCCTGTAATGATCATGCACCGGTGTTCTTTTCCAAAGACGCTGCTTGATGCCTTTTCTCTTTCCTGCCTTATAATAGAACTTCTGCAATATCACCGACAGACTTTCCCACAAGAACACGCCGCATATCAGAGGCAACAAGAGTTCTTTATGTATTATGATAGCCGACACTGCTATGATGCCGCCTATTGTAAGGCTTCCGGTGTCGCCCATGAATATCTGTGCAGGATATGAGTTATACCATAAGAATCCTATCAAGGCACCTACGAAGGCACACATGAACACTACCACCTCCTCACTGCCTGGGATAAACATGATATTCAGATAATCAGCCATCACCAAGTTACTTGACACATACGCCAAAATACCGATGGCGATGCCCATTATTGACGAGTTGCCCGCCGCCATGCCGTCCATGCCGTCATTGAGGTTTGAGCCATTAGACACCGCTGTCACGACAAATACCGTCAGCACAACGAAGAAGATCCAACCTGCCCAGTATTTATATGGTTCACCCAAGAAACCAAACAAATCCGAATAGTTCAAGTTATTATCCTTGATAAAAGGAATAGTCGTTCTTGTAGATTTTACGTCTGGTGTCTTGACGATAACTTCCTTGTTGTTTTCTATCTTTGTCTCAACCTTCTCATTCATCACCACTGCAGGACTGAAACGTAATGTAAGTCCGACAATAAGACCGAGAAGTATCTGAGCAGCCACCTTATACCAGCCGTTGAGACCTTCCTTGTTCTTTTTGAAAGTCTTGATATAATCATCTGCGAAACCAACAACACCCAACAATACTGTCGTTATTATCATCAATATCATATAGGTATTTTTCAACTTGCCTATCAAGAGACATGGTATCAGGATAGCTGTTATGATGATGAGTCCGCCCATTGTTGGAACGCCTTTCTTCTGTGTGTTAAAAGGATCTATGCTCTCATCTCTCTGAGTCTCCGATATCTGATGTCTTTTCAATAACTTGATAAAATACTTGCCAAACCATATCGATATCACCAATGACAATATTATCGCGAACATAGCACGGAAGGTCACGTATGTAAACATGCCTGCGCCAGGGAAATCGCAACATTTATCCAGATATTCAAATAAGTAATATAACATCTTTTAAAATTTTATTTCTCGTTAAACGCTTTTGTCAATTCTTCAACATCATCAAAATGATGCTTCACGCCTTTTACATCCTGATAGTCTTCATGGCCTTTCCCTGCCACGAGAATGATATCGCCTTTCTTTGCGAGCGCCACCGCTGTCCTAATCGCTTCTCTTCTGTCAGTTATGCTCAGCACCTTATTGTAATACTCGCCGCCGACACCTGCGCGCATCTGTCTTATAATCTCTTCCGGTTCCTCGAAGCGAGGGTTGTCGCTGGTGAGTATGAGTCTGTCGCTCTTTGCCACTGCAACAGCAGCCATCTCCGGTCTCTTGGCAGCGTCTCTGTTGCCGCCGGCGCCTGCTATGGTGATAAGCGTCTCGTTATGAGTTCTTATCTCATTGATAGTGTCAAGCACATTCTTCAAAGCATCAGGAGTATGAGCGTAATCGACGATGCCGACTATTCCCGCTTCAGACTGAACGACCTGGAATCTGCCAGGAGCGCTTTGAAGCTGACTGACGCCTTTCAGCAAATCGTCGTCATTCATTCCTAATAATGAGGCCGCACCAAATATCGCAAGCAAATTGCTTACATTAAACTTTCCGACCAAGTATGTGAACACATTATTTCTGTTTATCTTCAACTCCATACCGTCGAAATAGCTTTCCAAGACCACTCCTTTGAAATCAGCATCTGTTCTCAAGGAATATGTCTTCTTCTTTGCCTTTGTATTCTGAAGCATCACCATGCCATTCTTGTCATCAAGATTTGTTAGAGCAAATGCCGATGAGTCAAGATTATCGAAGAACTTCTTCTTGGCATCGCGATATGCTGCCACTGTCTTATGATAGTCGAGATGATCGTGAGTGAGGTTGGTGAATATGCCGCCTTCGAAATGAAGTCCTGCTATTCTGTCCTGATCAACAGCATGAGAACTGACTTCCATAAAAGCATACTCACATCCAGCCTCGACCATCTTGCTCAACATCTCGTTGATCTGCAGCTGATCGCCTGTAGTATGCGTCGACGGAACCACAACATTATTGATTCTGTTTTCTATTGTCGACAACAAACCGCAAGGATATCCTGCGTTAAAGAAAAGTCTGTACAGCAAAGTTGCTATAGTCGTCTTGCCATTAGTGCCGGTAACGCCAACGAGACGCAGTTTCTCTGATGGTCTTCCGTAAAACTCAGAAGCGGCAAGTCCCAAAGCCTTAGCTGTGTCTTCAACGACATAATAAGTAACATCATCGTTGACATCTTCCGGGATACGCTCACAAACGATGACACGTGTTCCTTGTTCTATAGCTTTAGAAATATAGTCATGACCATCGACTTGCGTACCGCGTACCGCGAAGAATGCAGCATCCTCCGCTGACTTTCTAGAATCGAAAGCCAAACTAGATACGCTTCTGTCGTCACGTCCTATTGTTTCAATGACATTACACCTTTTTAATATGTCGTTTATCTTTTTCATTTTGAACTTAAAGTTAAGTTGATTACACTTCCTTTTCTTAATTCCGTATCAGGTTTTACCGACTGTGACTTCACCTTGCCATATCCTTCAAACTTCACCTTCCATCCCATCGATTCCAAAACATAAACAGCGTCTGTCACATTCATTCCCTTCACATCTGGAACTATATTTTCTTCAAACTCCACAGAGTTTACGAATACCTCATCATTAGTCTGTTCTACGGTTACCCATTCGTTATCTTGCACATTATCCACAAATGATATATTCTCCATATTGCAATAGCCCAAGAAGTCATCAAAGTAAACCATCGATGAACCTACAAAAGAATTGCAGTCTGCCTGATATTCGCCTATTTCATCAACAACACCCAAACGTGTGGCATAAATCTTCTCAGCCACTTCCTTGAAGACAGGACCTGAGACAGAACTGCCGTAATACTTCTTGCCACGAGGGTTGCTTACGACTATGATACAAGAATACTTAGGCTCATCAGCAGGGAAATAACCCACGAATGTAGCGGTATAGTTTTTCTTGTTATAACCAGCAGAACCCTGTGAAATCTGGGCTGTACCTGTCTTGCCAGCTACAGAGAAACCAAGTTTACTCATGCTCTTAGCAGTACCGTTTTGCACTACGCCTTCCAAAAGTGTCTGCAAAGTCTCTATCGTCTCAGCAGACGCAATACGATCGTTAATGACAACTGTATCGAAGACCTGTTTGACCTCATTGCCATGACGAATCTCCTTAACGAATTGAGGCTTAACCATCACGCCGTCATTAGCTATAGCATTATAGAACGTAAGAATCTGTATAGGCGTCATCATCACTTCATAGCCAATAGACATCCATGGCAATGAAAGTTTTGACCATCTTTTGTCTTTTGTAGTTTTAATATCAGGATTTGCCTCGCCGACAACATCAAGGTTCAAAGGTTCCTGAATCTTTGTCTGATAGATAAGGTCTATATATCTTTGAGGATTATCCACAAAGGCATCTTCCACCAATGTCGCAAAAGCGATATTCGACGACTGCTCAAAGGCATTACGTATTGTCGTATAGCCTTTCTCATCTGTGACGCGATGTGAGTCACGCATCGTCCTTCTATAGAACACCTTATAGTCGGTTGTTCCCAAATGGAGCTTATCCTCTATATCCAAGTTAGGATCATTTTCAAGAAGCGCGCACATGGTGATTGCCTTGAATGTAGAACCAGGTTCAACATTATGACGCAAGGCAAAGTTATAAGCCTCTTCGTATTTCTTCTTCTCTTCGTTATAGCTCAACGACGCCATGACTTCCACGAAGCCCGACTTAACATCCATAAGCACCACGCAACCCTGAAGAGCGTCATTTTCTATGAGACACTTCTTAAGCGCATTCTCAGCCACATCTTGTATCTCAATATCTATAGAAGTATAAATGTCATCACCATTTACAGGATCCACATTATCTGACGAAGGCATTGGCATCCAGAAGTTACCGTTGATACGTCTGACCAGCTGCTTTCCGTCTTTACCTCTAAGATTATCGTTATAAGCGCCTTCGAGTCCTACGAAAATACTCTCATCCTCTCTGACATATCCGATGGTACGAGCCGCCAACTCACCATAAGGCAACTCCCTCACATAACTTCTCTCGGATATAAAACCGCCCTTATTCTTTCCAGCTCTGAAAATAGGGAAATTCTGCATCCTTTTATAATCAGCAACACTTATCTTATTGGCAATCTTAACATAACGTCTTCCTTTAGCGCGTGCGTCTTTAAGATAAGAAACATATTGCTGCTTAGACTTATTCTTCAACAGACGACTCAAGCTATCTGCCAACTGAGCAACCTCTCTATCGAACAACTCTTCCTCAACAGAAACAGGATCGAAATAAATGCTATATCTTGGGACTGAAGTGGCCAACAATGTTCCATTTTTAGAGATGACATTACCTCTATGAGCTTTCTCATCTCTGATTTTCAGTTCTCTCTTGCTAGCCCTTTCAAGAAGTTCATCCTTCTCCTTAACCTGTATCCTAACAATCGCAAGGATAATCCATATACCGACAGCGACGACGATAAAATAAACGAGGAACACTCTCCACAAGACATCATTCTTAGGATCAATCTTCATAACGTCCTCCTTTCTCGTCAACGACAATCTTTCTCAACGGTTCAACAGATTCCTTTATACCCTTATTCTTCAACATGCTAACCATGTTAGACTGCTTCGTTATCTTCGTTATCTCAGACTCAAGATAAACATACTCAACATGAAGATCTTCAATCCTGCGATTCAAGCCAGCGATCTCCCTGCTCATATCTTCCGCAACGTAAACATTCGTAATATAAATCATTGACAAAAAGACTATGTAGAAAAAGAAAGGAAACAAACCAACAAAACCATCTTTAGAAAAGACGTCGCCGCCCACTATATCAACGATCAGTCTCTTGACCTTTGACCTCTTTTTAGGCGCATCTTCAGAAGAAGAACCCGATTGTCCCTGCGAATCTACATCATCAACCAACAAATCTTCCTCAGGATCTTCATTTATTTTATTAAGATTTCTCATTTGGCTCTCCTTTCCGCTACACGAAGTTTAGCGCTTCTAGCTCTGCTATTCAACTGTATCTCTTCATCTGACGGAACGATAGGCTTACTTGTCATTAATTTATAAGGTGTAAGCTGATTGCCGAAGAAGTCTTTTTCCAAGTTACCTTCAGCATTGCCGGTCTTCATAAAATTCTTCACAAGTCTATCTTCAAGAGAATGATAAGAAAGCACAACGAGTCTTCCGCCCGGATTAAGAACATCGGCACACTGACTCAAGAAAGCCTCAAGAACCTTCATCTCTTCATTGACTTCAATTCTAAGAGCTTGAAATATCTGAGCCAAGACCTTATTCTCAGAGCCTCTAGGCAAGAATCTGGCTACGGCAGCCTTCAAATCATCTGTAGTTTCTATAGGACTCACCTCACGAGCCATCGTTATAGCATCAGCTATAGCCATCGCATTCCTCAACTCGCCATAACGAGAAAACACAGATGCCAAAGATGAAACATCGTATGTATTGACAACACTTGATGCATCTACAGCAGCATTCTGATTCATTCTCATATCAAGACGACCATTGAAACGTGTAGAGAAGCCCTTTTCCGGAGTATCAAATTGATATGAAGAAACGCCAAGGTCAGCAAGGACACCATCAACCTTACCACCGCAATAAAGCTGGAGGAAGTTTTTCATATAACGGAAATTCTGCTGAATGAATGCAAAACGACTGTCATCGATAACATTCTTAGCCGCATCTTCATCCTGATCAAAAGCAAAGAGACGTCCGCCTTCACCAAGGCATTCCAAAATACGACGCGAGTGACCTCCACCACCGAATGTCACATCAACATAAGTTCCATTAGGATTGATATTCAAACCTTCAATACTTTCGTTTAACATCACAGGAATATGATACATCTCTTTAAATTTTTATTTGTTAACCAATAAAATCACAATCACCCAATTTTGCAGTAAGCATTTCCGCAAATTCCTTTTCAGAAATCTTAGAATCTTCAATCTCCTTCATAGAGCGATCCCAGATCTGCATTCTATCAATCAAAGATGTCATAACAACCTCTTTGACCAAATTTGTCTTCTCCATCAAATCTTTTGGGATTTGAAGACGGCCATTGGCATCGACTTTCACCATACGAGCGCCAGCATTAAAACGACGAATCAACATCACGTTCTCAGCCTTGAAAGGATTCAACTTGCCGAGTTTCTCCTGCATCGAACGCCAGTCGCTCATTCCAAAAAGCTCGAGACAATCGCCAAAAAGACTAGGACGCAACACAAAACCCTCTTCTATCACATCACCAAGCTGTTCTTTAAAACTGCTTGGGAGAAGGAGTCTGCCCTTACTGTCTAATTTACAATAATATTCGCCTATTGGATAATTCATTCTCAAATCATTTTTTCAACTTGTAAAATTAGTGCATTTTTTCCCACTTTCAACCACTTTTATCTATTTTTTTCAAAAAAGTTATCAACAATATTCCAACACCCAATAAAATATAGGGAATTGAGGAATTATAGCAAACCCTCATACCCTCAGATCCAGAAAAAAAACTTTCTTGCATTATTTCAATAATTAATTATTTTTGCAAAACTGAAAAGACTGGTTTTTAAAACCGGTTTCTAATATTGAATATAATGAGCAACAAAGAAGCATTACAAATTGACATTGAGAAGATTATTGGAGAGAAAATTCCTAAGCTTGCCAAGAAACTTCCTCGTTTTGTATTTAGATATCTAAAGAAAATCCTTCATCAGGACGACATCAACGGTTTATTATTAAGAACCGAAGGCGTATCAGGACTGCCCTTCGTAGCCGAAGCAATGAACGAGTTCAAGACGACCGTAAATGCAGTAGGCCTTGACCACATCGCAAAAGACGGCCGTTACGTCATAGCAGCAAACCACCCTATCGGTGGTCTCGACGGCATCGCTCTCATCGACACCGTCGGCAAGGTAAAGCCTGACGTAATCACTCCTGTAAACGACTTCCTGCTTTTCGTCCCGAACCTCAGACCTCTTTTCATTCCGGTCAACAAACTTGGCAGCAACGCCGACAACATCAAGATACTCAACGACACATTCGCAGGCGACAGAACAATATGCTACTATCCTTTCGGTTTATGTTCAAGAAAACAGAATGGCAAGATCATCGACCTGGAATGGAAGAAGACTTTCATCACCAAGGCCAAGGCCTCTCAACGCGACATAATCCCGACACATATATCAGGAAGAAACAGCAACTTCTTCTACAACTTTTCTAACATTCGCAAAAAGCTAGGTATCAAAGCCAACATTGAAATGTTGTTTTTGGTTAACGAATTCTACAAGCAGAAGAATCAGACTTTGACAATAACATTCGGCAAGCCAATACCATGGCAGACATTTGACAAAAGACATACCGACGCCGAGTGGGCTATGAAACTGAGAAACTTCGCCTACAACCTCCCTAACGACTGCGAACAAACTTTTGACCCAGAAAAAAATTATACAATATAAATTATGGAAAAAATCATCGATGCCGTTCCTGTAGAAGACATCATAAAAGAACTTACCGAGGAACGTTTTGTCAGAAAAACAAATTTTGGTCACAACGAGATTTATATCGTCAACGCACATAACGCACCTAACACTATGCGCGAAATCGGTCGCTTGCGCGAATGGGCATTCCGCGAATCTGGCGGCGGCACAGGCAAAAGCGCCGACATCGACGAATTCGATACAAGAGACGAAGCTTACTTCGAACAACTCATCGTATGGGACCCTGTTGAAAAAGAAATTCTCGGCGGATACCGCTTCATCGAATGCAACAAATTACCAATAAAAAATAACGGCCAGGTAGATACTCCAACATCAGAATTGTTCTACTATTCAGAAGATTTCATCAAGAATTATTTACCTTACACCATCGAATTAGGTCGTTCTTTCGTACAGCCTAAATATCAATCTACAGGCAACGTAAGAAAGAGCATCTTTACCCTTGACAACCTTTGGGACGGATTGGGTGCTGTTCTTAAACAAACACCTAACGCAAAATATTTCTTCGGAAAAGTCACTATGTATTCTCAATACGACAAGGCTTTACGCGACATGATACTCTTCTTCATGCACAAATTCTTCCCAGATAACGACAGCCTCATATATCCATATCCAGAGGTAGCTATCAAGACAAAAGCAAGAACTGCCATCATGAAGCTGAGACTCGATGGTAACAATTACCAAAACAGCTATCGCACTTTAAGCAAATACGTTCGTGAAAACGGTTCTGTGATACCTCCTTTGTTCAACGCTTATATGAGCCTCTCTGCAACAATGAAGACTTTTGGCACCGCCTTGAACGCACCTTTCGGAGATGTTGAAGAGACTGCCATCTTGATCACAATAGAAGACGTATATCCAGAAAAGATAGAACGTCACCTCATCTATAACAAAGACGAGAAACCTGAACACTTGAAATAATTTAAAAACTCAGAATCTCAGAAATTCACAAAATCAAAATCTCAAAATCTCAAAATCAAAATAAAAATTCTGAGGTTTTGAGTTTTTGAAATTTTGGGATTTAACAATAAACGCCATGATAATAAGAAAAGCCGCTTTCTTACAGAGCAACACCAAGGTTGACAAGCTGCCTGCTGCCAACAAACCAGAATACGCATTCATCGGACGTTCTAATGTAGGCAAGTCTTCCTTGATCAACATGTTGACAAATAAAAAACAACTTGCTAAGACATCATCTACTCCAGGTAAGACAATCACTATAAACCATTTCATCATCAACGACGAATGGTACTTAGTCGACTTGCCTGGTTACGGTTTTGCACAACGCTCAAAGAAAGACCGCGAGTCATGGAAAGTGATGCTCGACAGCTACATCAAAAACAGAAAGAACCTTGTCTGTATGTTCGTACTTGTCGACAGCCGCATCGAGCCACAGAAAATCGACTTGGAATTCATCAGCCACCTCGGCGAATTAAATATGCCTTTCTCAATCATCTTCACAAAAGTAGATAAGATCAAAGAAGTAGAACTGCAGAGAAATCTTCAGGTCTATAAAGAGAAACTCGCCGAACAATGGGAAGAACTTCCTCCTATCTTCATAACATCATCAGAAAAAGAAGTCGGCAAAGACGACGTCTTGAATTATATCGACAACCTCAATAACGAATTGAGAAACGTCACTTTTTAAAAATTCAGAAATTTAGAAACTCAGAATTTAAAAAATAAAAAGGCATAACTGCAAAAACAAAAAACCTCAGGACTTCAAAACATTTTGAGTTTCTGAGGTTTTTTTTAAGTTACCAAGACACCGAGTCGCTGAGTTGCTGAGTCTATAAGTCAATGAGTCAGTGTCTGAGTTCAAAGTCAGAGTTCAACAGCCAAAAGCCTTAGTTTAGAGTTTCTGTATTTCCTTAAAAATCAGTTTGCTTCTTCAAACTTACGAACCAACTCTTCTGGTGTAAGGCCTAAGTTTTCCAATGTAGATTTCACATTTTCAACCATAGGATTATCTGGATATTTTTCAATAAACTGGCGATATGTAATTTCTGCATTATGCAAATCGCCAATCATATTTTCATAGACGAAACCTTTGATAAACATCGCCATCGGAGTCATTTCAAAGTCAGGGTATCTCTCAATCAAGACATTGGCGATATCTATAGCCTTTTGTGGACCTTCAGCACCTGTTCCAACTGCCACATCAAGAGCTTTGAACAAGAAGTCAGGAGACTGCGCGTCATCTGGATTCTGCTCAGCAAAAACAACGTAAGCATCAACAAGCGCAACGACATTCTCTTGGGTCATTTTCGCACCTTTAGCGAACACCTTAGATTCAAGTTCGTTGATTTTTTCAACCGACATCTTTTCGCCGCACGACAACATTATCAGTACGACGAATATACTTAACAATAGTTTTTTCATAATGAGTATTTAATGAACAATGAATAATGTAGAATGATATTTTTGTAATTTTTAATTATTCATTATACATTTTTCATTATCAATTATGCATTGTGAATTATGAATTAATTTATCTTCTTCTTTTCACGGGGAAAATCATTTTATAATCGACTGGAACGAAGCCTTCTGAGATGTTACGCAATTTGTTTTTGAGCATCATTTTGCGCATAGGAGCAACTCTGTCAACATAAACCTTACCTTCAAGATGATCGAATTCATGTTGGAAGACGCGAGCGCATATTCGGTCGAGTTCTTCTTCATGTTCTTCAAAATTCTCATCTAAATAATTGACAGTCACTTTTGCTGGACGAACCACGTCTTCATTCATATCAGGAAGACT
>JAZKYG010000143.1:0-6220 GCA_045612025.1 Bacteroidales bacterium | reverse complement strand
TCGCCGTATTTTTCACCGAACAATGCCATAGCACCCATGTTCTTAGCTTCTTCGATAGGAACGTTTTCGTATGTGTTGTTTAAAATGTCTTCTCTAATCTTTTCGTTGACGATACGTTCAACTTGCTTGATTTCTTCGTCAGTCATCTTTGAGAAGTGACTGAAGTCGAAACGTAAACGTTCGTCATTTACCAAAGAACCCTTTTGTTCAACGTGAGCACCCAAGACCTGACGCAATGCAGCGTGCATAAGGTGAGTTGTTGTGTGGTTAGCTTCGATTTTTCTTCTTCTCTTAACATCGATAGTTGCAACGAAGTCAGCCTCTGGTTCTTGAGGAATCATATCTGTGATATGGATGATAAGGTCGTTTTCTTTAACTGTATTCAAGACCTTAACGACTTCATTTTCTGATGTAAGAGTACCGACGTCACCGACTTGACCACCCATCTCAGCGTAGAATGGAGTCTGGTCTAAAACGATTTCGTAATGTTTCTTGTTCTTAGCAACGACTTCTCTGTAACGCATGATCTTTGAAGTTGTTGTCAATTCGTTATAGCCTTTGAATTCTGTTGCTTTGTCATCTTCAACGACCACGATCCAGTCGCCTGATGATTTTTCAGCAGCTTTACGTGAACGGTTCTTTTGTTCTTCGAGGTTAGCTTTGAAACCATCCATATCGACAGTAAGACCTTTTTCTTCTGCCATGAGGTTTGTCAAGTCGACAGGGAAACCATAAGTGTCAAACAATTCAAAAGCGAAAGCGCCGTCGATGACCTTTGATTCTGGGTTTTGTTCAACGTAAGACTCGAAGCGTCTGATACCTTGTGACAAAGTTCTCAAGAATGAAGCTTCTTCTTCTTTGATAACCTTAGCGACGAGTTCTTGTTGTGACTTCAACTCTGGATATTGATCGCCCATTTCTTGTACGAGAACTGGTAAAATTCTGTAAACGAATGGTTCTGTGAATCCTAAGAATGTGTAGCCGTAACGTACAGCGCGACGTAATACGCGGCGGATGACATAACCAGCGCCATTGTTTGAAGGAAGCTGGCCGTCTGCAACAGCGAAGCTGACAGCGCGCAAGTGGTCAGCGATGACACGCATTGCGATGTCGACCATTTCTTCTTTACCGTAAGCCTTGCCTGAGAGTTCAGCGACTTTATCGATTAAAGGAGTGAATACGTCTGTGTCGTAGTTAGACTTCTTGTTTTGGATGACGCGGACGAGACGTTCGAATCCCATACCTGTGTCGATGTGTTTTGCTGCGAGGTTCACGAGGCTGCCGTTAGCCATACGGTTGAACTGCATGAAAACGAGGTTCCATATCTCAATGACTTCTGGATTGTCTTTGTTGACGAGTTCTTTACCGTCGACGAGCTTGCGTTGTTCTTCATCGCGGATGTCGATGTGGATTTCAGAACATGGACCGCAAGGACCCTGGTCGCCCATTTCCCAGAAGTTATCTTTCTTGCTACCGTAGATGATTCTTGATTCGTCGATATGTTCTTTCCAGTATTCGAAAGCTTCGTTATCAGCTTGTAAGTTATCTTTTTCGTCACCGCCGAAAACTGTGACATATAATTTATTCTTGTCTATCTTCAATACTTCTGTGAGGAATTCCCATGCCCAAGCGATGGCTTCTTTCTTGAAATAATCACCGAATGACCAGTTACCCATCATCTCGAACATAGTGTGGTGATAAGTGTCGCGACCTACTTCTTCAAGGTCGTTGTGTTTTCCTGATACGCGGAGACATTTTTGGATGTCGGCGACTCTGTTTGATTTATATTGAGCATTGCCCAAGAAAACATCTTTAAACTGATTCATACCTGCATTGGTAAACATCAATGTAGGGTCATTCTTAACAACGATAGGAGCTGATGCTACTACGAGATGTTGTTTTGATTCAAAAAAATTCAAGAAACTGCTGCGAATTTCACTTGCTTTCATATATGATAATGTGTTAATAATTATTCAAAAATATTTTTTGCAAATTTAGTTCAAAAAAATATTATTTTTGCAGAATTGATGGAATATTTTTCATTTAATTTCAATTTTTAACCAATGGCAAGAAAGAAATATATCTTTAACCCACAGACACTTGAATATGAAGAATATAAGACTTCGGGAAAGAAGAGATTCTGGAGCGTTGTCTTATATTTATTATCTACCAGTGTCAGTGCTTTTGTCATTGTGCTTCTGATACAAAATTTCTTCGGTTCTCCTACTGAAAGAATGCAGAGCCGTGAGATAGAATATCTTAAATTACAATATGAAATCATGAACGACAAGATCGACAATCTCGACTTGTTGTTAGCAGAATTAGAGGACCGAGACGACAACATTTACCGAATGATTTTTGAAGCCGAGCCTATTCCATCATCAGTAAGAAAAGCCGGTTACGGCGGTTCCAACCGTTATCTTGCATTAGACGGCTACGTCAATTCTGATATGGTTGTCAACACTGCAAAACGCATCGATGTTCTTTCAAGTCAGTTGTATGTTCAGTCAAAATCTTTTGATGACATTTACAATATGGCAAAGAACAAATCCGAGATGCTCAGCTGCATCCCTGCCATCATGCCAGTAAAAGGAACTGACATCTATAGAATATCATCACATTTCGGACATCGTACCGACCCATTTTATAAGGTAACTAAATTCCATGGCGGCATCGACTTCAGCGGTCCTGTCGGAACAGGCATCTATGCTACCGGCGACGGCGTCGTGACGAGAGTTGAAAGCAACAAGAGCGGCTACGGAAACAACATCATCGTCGACCACGGCTATGGCTACAAGACACGTTACGCTCACCTCCACTCCTTCTCCGTCAAGAAAGGCGATAAGGTCAAAAGAGGTCAAGAGATTGGAAAGATGGGCAACACTGGAAAATCTACAGCTCCTCACCTTCATTACGAAGTCATCAAGAACAACAAGACTATCAACCCGATCAATTTCTTTTATAACGATATAACACCTGAAGAATACGACAAGATATTAGAGTTGTCGCAACAGCCTTCACAAACCATGGATTGATTATGAGTGACGAGAAATTATATTACCGCATTGGCGAAGTTGCCGAGATGTTCAACGTAAACGCATCTCTCATACGTTATTGGGAAAGTGAGTTCTCAGTCTTAAGACCACGCAAAAGCACCAAAGGCAACAGAATGTTCACCCAACGCGACCTTCGTTATCTCCGCATGATTTACCAACTCGTGAAAGTTCAGGGATACACCTTACAAGGTGCCAAAGACGCTCTCAAGAAAGACTTCGACCAACTCGAAAGAAAGACCACAGTCTTGATGACATTGGAAAAGACCAAGAAATTCTTATTGGAATTAGATAAGGAACTGGAGAAGAAAGAGAGTCGTTGAACCAAGGCTGTTGAGCTTTTTAGGTCAACAAGACAACAAGACAACGAGACAACGAGACAACTAGTCAACGAGTCGCAAAGACACAAAGACACAAAGACACAGAGTGTAGAGACGTCACTCCTGTGGCGTCTAAAAGAGATTCTGAGTTTCTGAGATTCATATAATCATCTCTCGCAAAGACGCAAAGGAACGCAAAGGTTTTCTGAGGTTCTAATATTCTAAAGTTCTAGAGTTCTAAAAAAACAAGAGACGCCACGGGAATGACGTCTCCACAAAACAACCGTCGGGATTTTTAAATGCCCGACGGAAATAAATCAATGTAAGGACGCGATTAACCACGTCCCTACACATTTTTATTCTACTACTGGACGCACTGATCGACCATAGAAGCGGGCTTCACTATACTCCACGTAAATCTCATCATTATCGAAGTCGAGATACATGCTGTTGTAACCATAGTAATTGCGAGAAGTAGAACTCCAATACATGCCATCTTCACCAAATTCCTCGAGCGATGATTTGTAACGATTCCCCGCAGCAGGGAGGAAGATACTTTTGCCGTTAGGACCTATGACTTTATAGCCTGGAACACCGTGCAGATAGTTCCACACCCAAATGCAGTTATCCTTCAGTTCATCTAGTTCTGCCTCTGTCGGCATCCTCCATTCTCCGCCCCAGTTAGCTGTGGCAGCGTCGTATTGTGGCATGAGATTGCCTTCTTCATCTACATAGCCTTGTGATTGCAACTCTGAAATACTAAGTTCGTAGGTAGGACAATTTTCTGCATCGTATGTTTCCTTTGTCGTAGTCTCGCCCCATGCGAAATAGTCGCCGTATTCTAATGGTGAATCTGTTCCTACATTGCAGGTAGCCCATTTTAATCCAGATGGTAATCCGAGGTCAACGTATTCATGGCCGTTGTGTTGAGGTTTTTCTGGGTCATCACCTGGAGTTTCTGGATCCTCTGGTACTGCTATTTCTTCAGTAGTGAAGCTTTTATCTTCTCCATAACTTGTTCCTGCTTCATTCGTAGCATAAGCTCTTACATAATAAGTTGTATGAGGCTCTAAGTTGCTGAGATTCAAAGTAAACATTCCGAGTCCACCTTCGGCATCTTTTACTCTGAAATCCAAAATTGTAGGAGTACCGTTTGTGTTCCAGCATACGCCGCGTTCGGTAACTTCAGCGCCACCGTCAGCTGTAACCTGGCCAACAACTTTAGCAGTGGTTTCTGTAACTCCTCCGACAGATTTGATAACAACTGTCGGCATCTCAATCTCTGGCTTACAAGATACTAACATCATAGTAAGCGCTACTAAAAATAATGATAGTTTTTTCATGATATAAATATTTTAAGGGTTAATTTTCAATTGCACAATATGCCATTGCAAAGCATGAGAACACGCTTCGTAAAATTTTTTAAATAAGATTCTTGTGAATTAAATTTAGAATACGACTTTTTCAACAACAATATCCAAGCCCGAAGACTGTTGTTTGTTGTCCGTTGTCTGTTATCAACCAAAGGTTTTAGCCAATGGGGGGGGTAATTACATTGTATGCCAACTCGTTACATAAGCAATATTTGCTTATCCGCTCTTCTACTCTATTTAAAATAACGCTTGACATTCTTTGTTTGATTATGGATGCAAAGATAAGACAATAAGTATATAAGTCAATAAGTCTATGAAACTTTTTTTAATTAGGAATTAGAAGTTAGGAATTGAGGTCAACAAGACAACGAGACAACTAGTCAACGAGTCGCAAAGACACAAAGACACAGAGTGTAGAGACGTCACTCCCGTGGCGGCTAAAAGAGATTCTGAGGTTTTGAGATTCTAAAGTTCTAGAATTCATTTAAAGGTTTCTCGCAAAGACGCAAAGGAACGCAAAGTTAGTGTAGAGTGTAGGGTGTAGAGTGTAGAGAAGTCAACGGACAACAGACCTTGGATATGCTTTAGTTTAAAGTTTAAAGTTTAAGGTTTATTGTCAATTGTTAATTGTACATTGCTGACCACTATATTTCAAATAAAAATTCTCTATATATTTAAAATATTTTGTACTTTTGTAAAAAGTTTTAGTTATGAAGAGAATTAACAGAGAATCTTATACCAAAAGAATTTTAGATTTATTAGGTAAAAATGAGGTTATTGTTCTTACTGGTCACAGAAGAGCTGGCAAAAGTTGTATTTTAGAATGTCTTAAAGATTTACTTCATGATAGCGGAAATATGATGTATCTTGACATGGAAGATCCTGATAACATGTCAATCACTACTTTTGAACATTTAAACGCATGGATTAAAGAACATATCTCTAACGACAAGCGCAACTACATATTGATTGACGAAATTCAGGAAATCAAGGAATTTGAAAAGACATTAAGGTATTGGATAAAACAAGATAACATTGATATTATCGTGACAGGTTCAAATGCCATGATGCTTTCAAGTGATATTGCTTCTGTATTTGCCGGTCGATATATTAGAGTTCATATACATAGTTTAAGTTATTCTGAATACTTACAATTCAATTCTTTACAATCATCTGATGATTCTTTATTATCATATTTATATTGGGGAGGGCTGCCATTTTTAAGCAACATATCTGCAGATGACATCCGTAGCAAGACAGACTATTTAGGCAGTATTTACGATACAATTTTCGTAAAAGACATAGTAACAAGAAAACAAATTCGAAATGTTAATTTAGTTGACAATCTTGCTCATTTTATTGCTGATAACAATGGCAAACTATTCTCTGCCAATAGCATTGCAAAATATTTAAAAGGTAAAGACAATGCTGTATCTTCTAATACGATAGCCGAATATATGGACATACTTTGTGC
>JAZKYG010000142.1:0-3617 GCA_045612025.1 Bacteroidales bacterium | reverse complement strand
AACGTGCTGATGTTTAACGTATTGGATTTCAACTTAAGTTCAAACATATTCTCGATAATAGCGGTATGCATTCTCTTCATACTCGCCACATGTTCCATCGCACTTTTCCTTTTCTCTATATATCCCAACTTACCGATAATCATCAGTTTCATCTCGATGTTCGGTTCGTTGGGGGCCACTTTTGCCGGCGTGACTTTCCCCGTAAACGCGATGTACCCATTCTTCGAAAAACTATCGTACTTCTTCCCCATCCGTCACTTCGTCGTGATGACCGACTACCTTCGCTATGAAAGTCACGCCTTTATCTATTATTGGGAGCATCTTCTTATCTTAATGTCTTTTAACATTTTGATATTATTGGCGACATTACTGCTGAAAAGAAAATATTTTCAGTTAGGAGTTAGGAGTGAATAATGACTGTTGTCCGTTGACCGTTGTCTGTAGACTTAAATAATATGAACGACATTATTAAAATAATATCCAATGAATTCAAGGCTATCGGGACTAACATCCCGATTTTAATCGTATTGATTTTAGGTAATGTCGGTTATGGTTTTCTTTATAACTTATTGTATAACACCAACGTATATAAAGAAGCTCCTATTGCCATCGTCGATATGTCGCAAAGTGATTTGAGTCAGCATTTCATTGATTACATCGACGCTACGCAACAGGTGAAAGTCGTTGCCAGGACGCAGAACTTCCATGAGGCGAAACGTATGGTAATCGAGAGAGAGATAGTTGGTTTTCTTTACATTCCGTCTGAATTGAAAGAAGAAATCATGAAAGGCAATCAGGCTCAGTGCGTGGTCTACGGTTCCACGCTTTCTTTCCTGGATTATCTGAATATATACGAAGCTGTCAATTTCGCTTCATTAGACATCAACAGCGAGTTGATTCCCGAGATGATTGAGTCGCTCAACATGATTGATATTCTGTTTCTTGCAAACGACAAAGCCGTCAATATCGTGAACGAACCATTATATAATTCATCTGAAGGCTACGGCACATATCTCATTCCGCCTGTCATGGTAATCATTATCTTTCAGACACTTATGATTACAGTAGCGATGAGGTGCGGAGGAGAAGCTTCAGAGTTGCAGAGTCGCAGAGTCACAAAGTCGCAAAGTGGTAAAGTAGCAGGGTTTTATGACTCTATAAAAATAGTGTTAGGAAAGGCGTTTACCAATGTGATGATTTATAGTGTCTTTTCTATTTTCTTCTTAGGCTTGTTGCCTTTGATTTTCAACCTTCCGCATCTGGGTGATTCTCTTGACATCATCATCATGATGATACCGTATCTCTTTGCGAGTGTGTTCTTCTGTCTCTCATTGTCGCCATTCTACACCGACAGCGATATGCCTTTGTTTATCATAGTATTTATGTCGGTGCCACTGGTGTTTTTATCAGGCATCTCCTACCCTTTGGAGCTTATGCCGTGGCATTGGAAGATATTCCACTATCTCATCCCGACAGCTCCCGCGACTTTAGCATTCGTGAAACTCGACTGCATGGGAGGCGACTTGACAAATATCGTCCCCGAAATGACAACACTCTGGATACAATGCGCAGTGTATTTCGTGGTAGCGGTATTAGTTAGAGGAATTAAGGGATTGAGGAGTTGAGGAATCCTCTTCTACGCCTTCAGCCATTCGTATTTAGCAAGGCTATAGATTGGAACAAATGGAATCAATATTGGAGTCTTACTGATATATTCCTGAAATTCAGGATTATTGCCGTATGTGATATTTTGTCTTAATTCAAGTCGGCGTGCTCCGCTGAACATGACATATACGATGCCTACATATCCGATAGCCGCTACAATCCATTGCCATGCAGAACAAGCAGCGCCGATACAAACGACCAGAGAACCTGTCCAGATAACGAGTTCTCCGAGATAATTAGGGCAGCGCACCAGTTTATACAATCCTGTATCGACATAACGTTTAGGGTCTCTTTTCTTCGCCGCCTGCTTCTGGACATCAGAAAGAGATTCCAAGATGACGCCCAATGCCATAAGCGCCGCTCCTACCCACGCCCACACTTCGCTAACGTCCTTTCCTTCAGCGGCGTTGGCAAGATAGAAAGCTACAGGACTCACCTGTCCCACATACAACAGAGCGCAGAAAATCCATACCGTTATCACCACGAAAAGCGGTTTCTTCTTCGCCGCATCCGGACCATAGAGAATCTTTTTGTAGTCAGCAGATTTCTTTTCACGAGTTGCGAGGTAGAGACCGAGTCTCATCCCGAAAATGAACATTATAGCACACAAGAGCGCCGTCGGTACTGACAGCACATCGCGGAAGATGAGAGCGAGAGTTATTGCCAGAGCTGATATCCCGAATCCGTAGCCCAGACTGAAGAAATAGATGAAATAGACCCAGCCCAAGGCTGAAACGACGAGCGACACAAGGAGTAAAATCAGAAGGTAATGCATAATTCTATGTATTTGAACATGCAGATAACAAATGAGAAAGGAATAAGTTTGAGAAGATTAAATCTCCACGTATCGCGAGTATCTCACGGAAATTGTGGGATTTAAAATTTTACGCTCCACATCGTCTTTGTGCAAAATTTTTCATATACCCTAGATTACTAATTTTTAAAGTTCTGAGATTTTGAGTTTCTAATAAATTTATTTTCTGGGCGTTCCGGCTATCGCCGTCGGGCTTTCCGCTATATCTTTTTCCGCTACGCTTCAAAAGGATGCCGCTCCAATCCCTAACGCGGAGGGAGAACTCTAAAATTCTAAAACTCTAAAACTCTAGAATTCTAAAGTTCTAGAATTCTAAAAAAAGTGCCGTAGGTACGACAGAGAAGTTGTTTCCTTTCTCTTTTTTCCCACAAAAAAAGAGAAACAGAAAAAGATGACAAACCGGTAGAGACGTATCAATGTTTCCTGCATATAAACACACATTGCTGCGTCTCAAAACGACAAATTCTTGAGACACAGCAATTACATATTGTTTATTTTATGGTGTAATTGATACGTCTCTACATTCATTCCTAATTCCTAATTCCTAACTGAAAAAACTGTTGTCCGTTGACTTCCCTATGGAGAGCGAAGCTTGGAATGCAAAAAACATTGTATTCTTTTATGCTCTGTTTTTATATATTAAAAGTTTAAAATAGTTATACTCTAGAAAACATTCCTAACCTCTCCCCCACCTCAAATCGCATGTCCTCCCGACACTTTGATAACTTGGCCGGTAAGCATTCTGGCTTGTTCGCTTGAGAGGAACAATATTGTCTCTGCAATGTCTTCTGGTTGTATCAGTTTGCCCATTGGAATCAATGGCAGCACTGCTTTTTCCAAGTCGGCGTCAATCCAGCCTGTCTGCGTAGGACCTGGTGCCACACAATTCACTGTGATGCCGTACTTTGCCACTTCAAGAGCGATGCTACGAGTGAGCGCCTCCATCGTCGCCTTGCTGGCGCCGTATGTGATTTGTCCCTCAAAAATCTGGGCAGCGTCGGTGGAGAGATTTATTATCCTTCCATAATCTCCCCTATGATTAACGAATTCTCTTGTCATCAAGAGGCTTCCTCGCACATTGACAGCGAAAGTGTCGTCAATAACATTTTGAGTGATTTTCTCTATCGTATCAAGACCA